>JAGVEU010000054.1 GCA_020057985.1 Calditrichota bacterium
GCCTAGACGAGTCATAGCCGCGTCGAAGGACAGCCTCGTCCTCGTGGACGGCTCGTAGAACAACGACCCCAAGACGTGCCCCTCCAAGAGCACGCTCCTCTCCTCGCCTCTAGCTATAGGCACCATCTTCTCGGCGAGCTTCAGTACATGCTCGATCTGCTCCCTAGAAAAATCACGGATGGAGACGACGTCCATCCCCTTGAACCCTGCTGACATCAAGAACCTAATCTTTTGTCGGCATATAAGCTTCTCGATTCTGATGACTCACGTGCTTTGGTTAACGTTCGAGGGAATCGCTCCCAAGAACCGATTGAGAAGGAAAGGGGAAGAAAAGGTTTTCGTCGGAGTCCAATACATCTCACGTCACAGAGGACCCACGACCGTAGGCAATATGTAGCCCACAAAGAAGGCGACGATCCACACGACGATCGCTACTCCGAGTGACTTCCACCAGCCCATGCTGTAGAGGCTCCCCAGGGCCAGCAGCCAAACGAATCCGGCCACCAATGCCGCTAGGAGCCCTTCGCCCAGGAAGTAGTATGCCAGGGCGTAGATGACAGCCCCAACTAGGGCGGCCAATATGGCCGTTCCTATCCCTTCTTTCTCTTCAAACAGCTTCGTGATCACGTAGATGATGACGGTCGAGACGATCAGCCCGACGAGGAAGAATATCAAGGCCTCCTCAAGCGATACGGACATGTTTCCATCACCACTCAGGTCTTCATGATTTTCTTGCCGGTCTCACGTCCCTTTACAGGGCCGCGTCCACCGGCGGATTTCTTCGCGCGATTCTTTGCTGCTGTCATTCTTCCGCCTCTGCTTTTCTTTGCCATTTATTGCCACCTCCTGTTTCTTTTCGATTCTATCTGATCTTTATGACTCCCATTAGGATCAAGACTACGATGGCTATTGCTATCGCACCAAGAGGGCCAAATATGAACCAGCCTATCAAGAATGCGACCACTGAGCCCAACCCAATGTGAGACCATTGCACGGTTATTGACACTCCACATCTCCTCCTACTTCCTAACGGTATTAGCGTCCATTGAAACCGCCGATTGCGCCAACGCCATGCCGTCCAGCGTTGCGCCGGTATTCAGCACAATCGCCGTTTGGCACAGTATGATTCCCTGCATGACCGCCGTCGTTCCAATGGTAGCTTGGCCTGCGACCTGCCAGAAGACGTGGGAGGCCAGTGCGCCGCCGCTCAGAGTGACGTGGGCACCGCCGGCCACTTCAAGGTTCTGCGCTATCTGGAAGATCCAGACATCACTTGCGCCACCCGAAAGAGTGACACCAGCAGCAGATATTATGACTCCAGTACCCCACTTGTAAAGACCAGGAGCGAGCGTCATCGAAGTAATGTCTCCTGCGCCCAGTTCAGTATGATCAGGGTTTGTCCGTCCAGCTGCGTCGGTGTACGCGGTCTCCATGTCGCTTACAGCTGTAGTCATTTTGGTTGGCGTTGGAGGAGCGTAGTCGGATGCGTACACACGTCCAGTCACTAGAGATGATGTCGAGTATGTAGCCCCACTAGCATATACCAATCCAAATCCAGTTATGAAAGATGCAGCGGCTGGACTAATCCCAACATCTCCAACAATCGAGGTGGTTCCTGTGGTTGAGATTCCTGTTTTTGCCAGAATCACAAAATCGGCAGCTGATCGAAGGTTTACAGTCGCTGGCCCAGCTCCTGATCCGTCACTGCCACCGCGATCTCCAGTTCCGTCTGACTTGTTCCCTGTCAGCCATATGTACCCTGCCCCAAGTCCTACGACTACGAGAGCAATCACAATAGCTGTAGCAATCAACGCTGTTCTCTTCATTGCCGGCTTCGGCTTACTAGCTTCCATAGTCTACGGATATGCCAGCAGCCAATATACCGTTGTTTCAACATCACTGACAATTTGCTGAAGGATTTGATGCAAATTCAATTGGCAGTGGAGACTAGCCGAGATACTCGCCGCCCATAGCTTGGCGAAAAAGTCGATCGAGCGATCTAAGAAGAAGTTATGAAAATGCCAAAAAGGAAAAGGTTGAGGGTCAGAGGAGTTACTTCCTCTGATTCCTGACTTTGCTTACTATCGCCACGACAAACACCATTCCGACCAAGGGGATCAGAACTTGCGAGAATTCCGGTATCACAGTGCCCGGTGTATAGACGTAGTTGGCGTCCATGGTAACCGCTGTCTGCGCCAATGCGCTACCCTCCAGCGTTGCGCCGTTATTCATCACAATCGCTGTTTTGCACAATATGATTCCCTTCATGACAGATGTCGTTTCAAGGGTAACTTGGCCGGAGACCTGCCAGAAGATGTTGGAAACCTGTGCGCCGCTTAGAACAACTTGGACTCCGCTGGCCAAAGTTAGATCTCCCGTAATCTGGAAGATCCAGACATCGCTTGCCGCGCCCGAGATAGTGACACTACCAGTAGATACCTGGACCCCAGTGGTCCATTTGTAAAGACCGGGGGCGAGGGTCATCCCAGCAATATCTCCGGCGGTGCCAACATCAACAAAGTTCGGTGATGTCAGTCCAGCTGCGGAGTCATACGCAGCCTCCATGTCTAGTACAGCCGTAGACAATGTAGATGGAGTTGGGGTACCATAGTCGGAGGCATATACACTTCCAGTGACTAAAGCTGATGTCGAATATGTAGCTCCTGCAGTGTATACTAAATCAAATCCAGTTATGTCTGACGCAGCTGCTGGACTAGTTCCAATATCACCCCAAATATGGGTGGTTCCCGTAGCTGTCATTCCTGCTTTTGTTAGAATCACATAATTGGCAGCTGTTCCAAGGTCTACTGGCGATGGCCCAGCTGACTGGGCTGGAGTTGTCGCATAGAAGCCTAGAACAACAATCATTGGAACAACAATCATTGAAATCAGGATCGCAGG
Organism: Calditrichota bacterium; assembly: GCA_020057985.1. Taxonomy (GTDB): domain Bacteria; phylum Electryoneota; class RPQS01; order RPQS01; family RPQS01; genus JAGVEU01. The sequence goes on from JAGVEU010000054.1 coordinate 2,902, forward strand.
CCAATATCGAGCACGATCTGCTCTCTTCCCAAGCCTTGATCCAACGATGGATGCCGACCTTCCATGATAGGCAACCGAGCGCTTTCCGACCATACCATTTTCTTCGATGAGTGCCAAATTCGCACTCTCTTGCATGTTTTGCATACTTCGAGATATGCCCTGGTCATTATACCGCTATTTCAACATCATTGACAATTCAATGCAGGATTAGATACAAATCAAGTCAGGAGTCTGCGGCTCGAATTTGACGCACTTGCGCCTTGTCGAGAGCCTTGCGCAGCTCGCTCTCTAGCACCTTCCTTTTTGAAATGTCGCTTACGACCGCCAGCATGCGGGATGGTTCGTTGTTTTGGTCCAGCAAGATGTCTCCGGCTTCGCGTATCCAATGATTTGAACCATCTGGCCATACTACGCGGTATTCGACGTCATATTCTTTCTTGCCCTTCAAACATGCATCTGTTGCATCGGCGACTTTGTGGCGGTCTTCGATGTGAACGCGATCGAGAAGTGCATCGTGGGTAAGTTTGATCTCACCCTGGCCAAAGCCGAAGATTCGCTCCAAACCGTCAGACCATGCCAGCTCACCTGTTTTGAGATTCCAATCCCAGGCGCCGCTCCTTGCAGCGAAAAGAGCCGACGAAAATCGATCTTTGCTCTCAGCCAATATATCCTCTGCCAACATCTTGACCCTAGCTAGCGTAAGATCCGTCACAACTTCCTCAAGAAGACTAATTTCCTCCTTATAAATCACATGGCCAGGAGAGAAACAAACGTTGAAAATTCCTATGAGGCTGCCTCGATGTTTCATCGGGATTATCACGCTTGAGTACCCTTCATGATCGCAATTGCGATGACATTCCGCGCATTTTTCTCCGGTTCCATTGACAATGGCTGTCTTCATTGATTTTGCAACTGATTTCACGCAATCTGGCCCTTCCCCACTCCCTTCAAGTGTTATTCTCCAAGATTCGGTTCCATGCACTCCGCAATGCCCGACAAGGACTATGTTGTTGCTGTCCGGATCACGTTGCAGACCAATGGAAACGTCGATGAACAGCTGCGTATCATTGAGCCGATCAGCTGCATTCTGTATGAGGGTGTCAATGTCTGACACTCTGTTTATCAACTGATTTACATCATTTATGGCAGTAAGGAGCACATTCAAGTATCTCAGCCGTTCCTCGTTCCGTTTCCTTACTCCAATCTCTCTCGCCAGAATAGAATATGCGATTATCTTCCCCTCTTCGTCAACTATGCCACCGATATTGATCTCAAGATCGATCGGTTCTCCTGAATTGTCTTTTCCTATTATTTCTTGCACCCTTGCCTCATTTTTGTCAGCTACGTCTTTGATAGCCAGTTTGATGAATTCAGGATCATTGAAGATCGGTATTCTTTTTCCAAGGACCTCCTTGTCAGAGTATCCAAGCAGTCTTTCAGCACTCCTATTCCAGAACAGGACCTGTTCGTCTTCGTCAATTATCATTACTGCATCGTGCGTCTGCTCGATGACGTTTTGAAAGAATGCATGGGAGGACGCTATGTACTTGAGTTTGCTGGCGATGCTTCTGAAAATCTCATAATTCTGTTCCAATTCCAGTAGTTCGTAATCACCTCCTCTTCGAGCCAGCAGCTGTTCTCTTCTCCGGCACTTCTACGGCCAGTATGAACTCGTACTTCCTCTCGAGGA
>JAGVEU010000053.1 GCA_020057985.1 Calditrichota bacterium
ATGAAGCGCCGAGTTATTGTTCTTGTTCTACTATTCGTTCTGCTGTTACTGAGCAGTGCGAATGCAACGTGGCGAGACGTGCAGCCACGAATCCAGTCTATTGATGCAATATGGCAGGAAGGTCAAGGTATGGTGCAGGTTGTCTTGAGTGGAGTGCGAATAGACATTTACTATCCCAACGAAGGCACGTCGCTGGAGTGGGCAGCAACAGAATTGCAGTCCCGGTTGCATGATTGTGCGGGCGTAGCTGTCGCCCCAAATGTAATTCTTCTGCACGGACAACCGATTGCATGTTGTCCTGTTGTAGCAATTCACTTGGGGCTGTGGCAGGATTTGCATTCAGTCTTTCTCCACAGTGACTATGCGCCATTTCATTCAGCACCTGAGGAAGAAGGATACTATATCTGGGCGGGTGATCAAGATATTTATGTGACGGCTCTTACCGTTCGTGGCATCAACTATGCCGTCACTAGCCTCTGGAAAGCGGTGGATCAACATGCGGGAACCTCCAAACTTTGGACAGCCGCCATAGTGGATTTTCCGACTTTCCCCAAGCGGCAGGTGGCTGCGTTCTTTCCTCTGGCCTATGATTGGCCGCCGCTGAATGATGCCCCATCCGCAAATCAGGCGTGTGTAGCTCGCGCCATAGATTCACTCGGCGAAGACCTCCTCCTTTCCAGCAAAGGAAATGGTGTTTTGCACTGCGCTTTTCCGGCCGAATACGACTCCAGAGGTGAGACTGACAGAGCCACCTATTTCATGAATGCGATAGCCGACACCTACCATTTAACGGACACGCGCATTGTAAGCTGGCGAGATTTTCACTTTGACTGGTACGAAGGATTTGGCTGGGATGCACTGCAGACCGACTATGCTGACTTCAATCGCGATATCTCTCGGCGAGCCATACAAGTTGTCTGCACCTGTGCCGTCGAGTTGATTCAGCAGGGTCTTGTGCAGCTCAGTGTGCGTGGGGACACTGCCAAAGTGTGGAATGGGAATTTTGAAGATTGGAGAGACGGAGGTGACAATCCCCCACATCTTTGGCACACCTACTATTCGGGGTGCGTTCCCCGTTTAAGTCGAGGCACAGAAAGTACTAATCACTACCTAATAATCCGTCCGCCACTAAGCGGCCTATGCACACCTTATGGAACTACTTCCTATGTAAAACTTCAAGAAAACCTGGGATCGCCGTCGCGCCAGATGCTGCTTACTTACAGAGTCAGAATGCCTAATCTGCCAAATGACTCCACGCGAATAAGGGTAAACGCCCAGCTCGTAGATTGCCCGAATCCGGAGTTTCCATGTTGGGACTCTCAACATCAAACGCCTAGAGACTTTATTGAAAATGAGGAGACTTGGGATCAAATGGGAAGCGGGACGAGAGTGATATCTGGATTGCTCATGGACAGAGCCTTGACATCGGGCTGGACAACTGATTCGGTTCTATTCAACACGTTCGGCGCAAAAACTGTCGAACTGAGATTCGAGGTATTCCGTCCAAGTGGAGAAGAGGTAGACCTGGATGATGTTGAGATTTTTGACACGGATTTCTTCTGCGTCTATGGCATTCATCAAGATTTTCCGCAGGACGTACGCATAGTACGCGATGGAGTGACCTGCTTTTCTGTGCCGGAGGAAGACATAGTATTCACGGAGATTGACAATAATTACAATCCGAGCGCTGGAGTTGACATGATTCGTCACGGGCAGCTTCGCTTGAATACTAGTGTGTTTCCACAGCCGTGCGGCGTGCAGGATGGGGACATAGCAATTGTGAAGTACTGGATGCTCGGAAAAGACGCAGTGGACGTTGTAATGAACGGCAACACCCTTGATTGGCTCGATCCAAGGGCTCAGTATAGAACAGACAGTCCGGAACTCTTCACGGGGGTCATGAACGAGCAAATGGAGTGGTTTGATAATGCGTTCGCTGATCGTGGTTTGAACGTAACCGGATTCCATTGCAAGGAAAACGAATACCGTTTCGCTGGATGGATGCCTGGAGAATGGGACGGCTATCAGTCATTCGGGAAAAGCACTGCTCAATTCATAGATGCGATGTACCAAGAGCTGCCTGAAAGACAAGGAAGGCAGAACGAGATGATTGTATGGGGAGACGCATATGACCCCTTCCACAATGCCTTGCACTATACTCGGAACTGTAATCCATTCGATCCTGTCTATGGGCTCAGGCCCGAATCAATCGGTGGTGCCATTCCCGGTTTCAGCACAAATTCGCACATTGACTTCATCAATTGGCGTAATCCGCTTGATGATGCTGGCACTCCATTTAATAACTCCTACGACTTTTGGTACAACGTTGCCACACAAGAAGATGCTCCACAACAGGAAGTTCTTTATGGGATGGCCGCATATGTTCCTACTCCAGATCCTCACAGAGAAGTTGATTTCCACGTTCTTGTTGATGAAGCACGTGACAGGAGGGAGCATAATGCTCGATTCACGGGAGGCATGATGTACTACTGGCCACGAGTAGAGCAACCAGATTTCGGCACGTACTATGGTTGGGCGCAGTGGATTCAATGGCTCTGGAACTGTTCACCGTCACAAGATCCGGTTATCACCTTCCATCCTTACTACACACATAATGAATCCGTAGCAAGCATGACCATCAAGGCATACACGATTGACCCGGACAGCGGGGGATTCACAAGCACGATTGATCGAGTCGTGCTCCAATACCGTTTTGGTAAGACTGAAGAGTGGGACACACTCTCAGTATCGAAACAGACCGACAGCTTATACACGTTTCAGATCAGCTTGCCGGACACCGGCGGATTTGTTGAATACCGCACGTGGGCATTCAGCACGTTTGGGAATTACGGTTCGATTCCACCGCGCGGCACCAAATGGACCGATCCTGATGCGGGAGAACGGTTTTACTTCACCTTTGAAAAGCGCAAGAAGGAAGCCATCCGCAAGCCGACTGTGTTCTACACGCCGGGGATTCTGACGCAGGACTACCAGATCGAACCCGGAGGAAGTCTGACCATTCAGCCGCTACCAGGTTACCGGCATTCGACCATGTATGTGTCTGACAGCGCTTCGATTAGCTTCACGAACGGCACTGGCAACTCAATTCCGAAGTTGATTGTCGAGGGGACGGATTCCTCGCAGATGGTCTTTGCGCTTGCGGACAGCGCCCAAGGGTGGGGCGGTATTGTGGACAGCATGGGGCAAGTGGTTTTGGAGCATGTGAGCTTTCAAACCGGCGATGTCGCTCTGACCATCAAGACAACCCCTCCCGACAGCGTGAACATTTTCAATCACGCAAGCTTTGATGCACCGGTGGTCATCGCC
>JAGVEU010000012.1 GCA_020057985.1 Calditrichota bacterium
CACGACGGTCGAGCCACGACACACCGACATCACCGGTGGTCGGATGCACGGACAGCCATTGCCACCACTGCCAGCGTCCGGTGGCATCATTATCCACTCGCGCAGCCGCCGACCAACTTGTCCCGCCATTGATTGAACGCGAATAGAAAATATCCGGATTTCCGTTGCGGGAATCAGCCCAAGCAACATAAAGATAACCACGCCGAGGCCCACTGGAAATGTCACACCCGATCACCGGATAGGCCGGAGTGCGAAATGTGCCGCAGGGATTCGTGGGGAAATTGTCGTTGAAACTGGAGACCGTAATGTCTGTGCCCCAGTTTACTCCGCCATTTGTGGACTTATCGAACTTGATATTACTGCTCGAGAAGTCAAACCAGCAGGCATAGACTTCTCCATTCGGGCCGACTGTCGGACACGAGAACTGACAGTTGTTGGAGGTTGAAATCTGGATTGGTGTGGTAAAGGACGTGCCGCCATTCGTGGATCGCGAAAAGTAGATCGGCGCTGCGTATGTTGTCGTGAACTTTGTCCACGTGATATAATAGTTGTTCAGGAAAGGCGAGCCAGTGCTGTAGTCGCAAGCGGCATAGGGTTTGTCTTCAAAGTCAGCCGCGCCGCCACCTGTATGAGTAACCACTCCGACCGGTGCAGCCCAGGTGGTACCGCTATCTATCGAAGTTTGTACGTAGATGCCATTGTCTTCTGTGCTGCGATCAAAGGCAATATAGGCGGCGAACATCTTGCCGTTGTTATCTACTGCGGTAACCGGATCTCCGGCAGCCTCGAAAACGCCGGCGGGGCCGCGAGTGACCAGTGCATCCGACCAACTTGTGCCGCCGTTGGTGGTGCGATAGAATCCGCCCGATGCATCTCCATTGCGGTAGTCATTAGAACCGCTTAGGACATTGTTGGTATTGATCGGACTGGCCGCGCCGCACGTCTCATTTTGCCGATTGCCGATAGCATCCTGATTACAACGGGCATTCGCTCCCACATCGTCTAACTCATTAGACCAGCCACGTTCAGATTCAGGTTCGTAAAGCACCACACCGGAGACCGGCACACCGCTCCGCGCCTCAAGGGCTTGTCCACGAGCGCTCAGTTTGACATTGCGCAACGGCGCCTGAGCCGAGGCAACCACTGACAGTAGAAGACACAAGCCCATTACGTTAAACAACAAGTTCCGCAGCCTCATTCATCGTCTCCCGAAAATATTCACTTGGTCGAAATCATTTTTTTCACTTCTCACTTGCTACTCAAATTCCGCCACTACGCGGAAGAACTCACGGTTTGCGCTGGCCGGAAGTGCGCACACAGATGTGCCGTGAACTTCGGCCACAGGCTCGGAGGTTCCGTCAGGACTATTTGCAGAATAGACATAGTAACGCACGGCACCTGCAATCGCCGACCAGCGCAAATGAATCTCGTTGCTTGCAGGAATAAACCGGCAAGTTAGATGCTCCACGACCGGCAGTTGTGATCCGTATACTCGCACCAAGTGCGTTGCATCCACGGTCACGATCTCGTCGGCGTGCCCCGGTTGTTTGATGACATACGTAATGGTTCCCTCAATCGAGGTCGTGTTATCCAGAAACGCGCCCGTGCTCCCATCGAAAATCCCGAAACATCTCGTCTGGGAGTTGAACGCCAGAATACGCTCGTCCTCAATGCCTTCCATCCGCATTGTGTGCAGCGAGCCAGCGATTGCAGGGTTGTGCCAGAGCGTGTCGAAGGATGTCGCACTGATAGCGTATGCCCCTTCCGTAACCATGCGGTTTGTGTCGTTGGCATCGTGCTGAGGCAACTGGAATTGATTAGGACACCGCACGTCGCTTCGTAAACATGTTATATCTACTGGAATCACACCGCTTGTGACATCGCAGGCCGCCCGCCATGAACGGGATGTTCCTTCGCTATGTCCATTATAGTGGTTACTATCCTCGAAACGGTAGTAACCAGAGATAGCAAAGAATGGCCGCGTGAAATCGGCAAAGGGTACAACTCTGATCCCTTCTGCTACGTTCCTAAGCGAAAATTGACTTGTATCGAGATCGGCATAAAACACTGAACCAGTGGTTTCAGATATCCAATGATTGCCTTGACGATAGCCCTCACCTAAGCTGATTTGAGAACAGATAAGAGTTGTCGAGGTCGCTGGCATAGGTGGCCATACTTTCAAGTCTATGATTGTTCGATTGCTAGTCCAATAATTGTTTGCGCCGTAGGATATTGAAGATGATCCGCTTATGACAGAGAATCGTGTCAGTTGTTGGTTATGAAGATCAAACAAACAGAAAAAAGTGTAGCCGTTAAAGTCACTCGCATACCCGGCCCAGTCAATCATGTTGCTCTCAAGGAGCGCGCTCAGATGATCTCCCTGCGACGCGAGATGCAGTAGTTTCAGCCCGGCGTGATATGGGCCTTCGTTTCCATATGGAGTATAAATATCCAGCGGAACCGTATAGCTCTGCACTGAATCACCCAACCGCTCAACCCAGCGGATTGTATCACCCACCACATACGCCCAGCCAAAAGTCGAGTCATCGGCACAGTGCTGAATATCCCAAAGAGCGGTGTTTGGCAGTTGGATGGTCGCTCTGATTTCCAGAGGGACGATAGCTTGTGCCTCGACGAAGGCGCAGCACAAGACTATAATAACAGCAAAGCGTCTCATCTCTTCTCTCCTTTCTCATCCGCATCAGCCCCAACCGAGCGGTTTGTTGGATCGAAAAAGCGGTTTCAGATTCCGGCAGGGTTGCGGAAGCCTTAACCCTGCTCGGTGATTTGTTAGCGCATATCCATGCGGCGCTACGAAGACGGAAGAACTGAAGTCCAAGGTTATAAATCCGAAAGGGCGGGTCTCCGTTTGTTCATGCCGATGTTCTGCTAATCGTTAGATTCAGACCCGCACCCTACTGATCTTGTAAAGGCGATTTGATTCCGGCAGGGTTGCGGAAGCCTTAACCCTGCTCGGCGGTCGGAGAAAGCAAGTTTGGTTATTTCAGGATAGGCTCTTAATCCTGCTCGGCGTACGTTGCGATCGCGGATTCCGGCTTTGTTTCAGACCAGTACCGAGGACGGTGCTGCCTAGTAATGACAGTACTCGCGAGCAACATCACAACTAACTTTCGATAAATACTAAAGTCTACTGACTTCGCCTTACGGAGAGGTTGAGGAATAGACCACATAGAATTTCTTGTCGTCCACAAACGCGCCCACATCCGTGAAAGAATTTGTAGCCGCACTGCCTTCGAAGGTTGTGAACGGCCCGCCCGGAGTTGTCGCGCTATAGATTCTGTAGTATGGCGCACCGGTGCTGTTCCAATCGAGGCGAATGTCGTTGCCGCTTCTTTGAATGACTACAGTTGGAGCCGAGAGTGTGAAACCGGAAACCCGAATCATCCGATTGCCCGGACGCGCCGAGGAATCACCGCTGAGTTCACTGTACCATTGATTGTCACAGGGATCGAAGACATAGGAGCGACCCAAATGAGCGCTCGATGTGTCCTCAAGAAAAGCCTCATAGTTGCCGGAGTCCGGATTGGAAACAGCCACATAGAAGTCCGTCGCGAGTGACAGCGGATTGCCAAAGGCATCGCGGAAGATAACCGTTGCCCAGCTTGCCGGATCTGCGGGAACTCCGCCAATTACGTTGCCGATACTTCCGACGGTCTTGCTGTAGACAAGAGTGCCGGGGAGACCGCCGAGTCCATCGGCGAGGAAGATCTCCACAAGGATTGAAGTGTGAGTTGTGCTTGGGTTGATCGCGGAGATCCCGACCAGCCCTTCGCATAATGCATAGTCCGATGTTCCGTGATCAAATTTAGCCGCCCAGCGGAAACCGGGCTCCGCCGCCCAATGACTGGCTTCCGCTGCACCGTCATCATCGCCCTGCTCAGTTCCGCAAGTCTCACCCACTTCGAAGTTGTAGATCGCCGTGACTGTAGCTAATCCGCCGGCATCAATTGATCTCAGGAAATATTCATAAGAACCGGCTGTCAGAGGGCCGACAGTTGCCGAGAATTCATCAGGATTGCCGGTTGCCGACATAAGCAGTGAATCATAATTCACGGCGACAATCGTCTTGTAGAAGAAGCGTGTTACAAATCCACCGGCATCGTCCGTAACGAAAGCGGTTGCGGTAAAGGCTACTGGATTCTGATCATCAAGCGGATCATGGGCAATTAGGGGCGGCAAGTTTACGTTCATGATTGTGAAGTTGGCATTAGAAGTATCCATCACTGCAGTATGAGTGACTCCAGAAATTCTAACCCGTGCCGTGGAAGTTGCCGCAGCCGTCACTGTCCATGCGTAGGACCCGGTATTGCCTGTGCTGGCAATGATTGTTTCCCACGTCAGACTTGGATAACTGCGATTGAGTTCGATCTTCACGTTCTCGGTAAGATTCAATGAAGTCCACGTGATGTTGCTTGCGTTGCCGATCGTCCAATTCTCGCCGCCGTTGGGAACGGTCACTGTCACTGTGCGAGCGCCGATGGTAAAGTTGGCATTGGATGTATCCATCACGGCGGTATGTGTGACACCGGATACTCTGACTCGCGCGGTGGCGGTTGCTGCACCTGTTACCGTCCACGCATAGGAGCCGGTATTGGCTGTACTGGCAATAATTGTTTCCCACGTCACACTCGGATAGCTGCGATTGAGTTCGAGCTTCACGTTCTCGGTAAGATTCTGTGAAGTCCACGTGATGTTATTTGCATCGCCGATGATCCAGTTCTCGCCGCCGTTGGGCAAAGTAACGGTCACTGTGCGTGCGCCGATTGTGAAGTTGGCATTAGAAGTGTCACCCACAGTGGTCTGTACAGTTCCGGTGATACGTACACGGGCAGTTGACGTGGTTGCTCCGGTCACTGTCCACGGATAGGTCCCCGTGTTGGCCGTGCTGGCGATGATGGTCTCCCAGGTCACACTTGGATAGCTGCGATTGAGTTCTATCTTCACGTTCTCCGGTAAGTTGGCCGACGTCCACGTGATGTTATTGACATCGCTGATAAGCCAAGTCTCACCACCATCCGGCGCCGTGACCGTAAGGCTTGGTCCGGAGGAAATGATCGTGAAGTTGGCATTGGATACATCGCTGACTGCGGTATTGTTGGCTGCTCG
>JAGVEU010000217.1 GCA_020057985.1 Calditrichota bacterium
CTCGATCAGGATACCTCGACCATTGTGACAATTCGACGGAGTGGAAATGGCATCCGTTTGCAATGGACGCCGTATCGCGGTAACACGAACTGGGCGATTGTTCGCGGCAGCACTCCGGCCATGTCGGATGCTCAAACCGTTGCAACGACGTCCGCAATGGCGTGGGTTGACACGGCATCACTTTCGACAGCCTTCTATCAGATCATTCCCTTTCCCATTTCGCCTCCTCCTCCCCTCGACACGCTGATTGTCATCGAAGACTTTGAAGACAGCACGGTCACTCTCCTTTCCTATGCCACTGAAGACAGCGATACAGCGGAGTGGGAGGTCATTTCCACAGATACCTACGACAGCACGCAGTTCGCGCTCCGACTGTTCGGCAATACCTGGAAACGGGAAATCATTCCACCGACAATTATAGAGTTCGGAACGGTCTGGCAGGTCGCCATGAAACTGATTTCACGCGGAGAGCTGCATGCGATTGGCATGGCGGATTCTGCCAACGAAATGTGGTATTTGATCTGGGGCAAGGAATCTCCGGTGTCCATGGCGTGGATCACGACCTACGAAGGTTGGTTTGAAGACAGCGCGTGGATTCCGCTCTATCTGCCCGTAGGTGAGGATTGGCAGGGACGATTTGGATATCTGCCGCGCATTCGAGAACTGCGCTATGTCAACGACAACGATACGGTTTCTGCACCTGGTGAAATTCTGTTCGATGAGATCCGTGATGTGACTCGCGCTTTACCGCAGCCGCCGATCACCGATTTTATTTGGTCACTGGCGAGCAGTTCCAATCCTGAAAGTGTGCGGGTCCGTTTCACGTCCCAAGCATACGATCACGACAGTCCGGTGCTCGAACACCGCTGGGATTTTGGCGATGGACAGACGAGCCTGCTCAGACTTCCAGTTCATAACTATCGCGCGCATGGACTCTACACAGTCACTCTGACGGTGACTGATGAAACCAACAATGTTTCATGGCGCAGTCATGCGATCATAGACACTCCGGCTACACAATCCAGAGAGTTCACTTGTGCCTTTGTCGGCGACATCATGCTGGCACGCGGCTATGAAGCGGAAAACGGAATTATCGAAACGTGGGGCGTGGACACGATCTTTGATCCGACTCGGCATCTCATCGAGTCCGTTGATCTTGCCAGTTGCAATCTGGAGAGCGCGTTGACCACCGCCGAAGAGCATCACCCGACAAAAGCGATTTGGTATAAAGGCAATCCGGCGAATGTCGCGGGGATTATAAATGCAGGCTTTGATTTTGCGACCATCGCGAATAACCACATCCTCGATTACATGGAAGAGGGAATGCTTGAAACGATGCATGTGCTTGACTCGGTTGGCATTCCGTATACCGGCGCCGGTATGAATGATCTTTTAGCGCGGCGCACCATGTTCATGTCGCGCGATGGTCTGTCTATTGCCATGCTCTGTTTTTCCGACCGCACCGGCTCCTACAACAATGCCCAGCCATTTCTCGATGCCGCACGTTCGCGCCCCGGATTTGCCATGTGGAACCGGAGCGCCATTGAAGCAACCATTCCCGAGGCGGACGCGCTCTCCGACTTTGTAATTCTCAACGTGCACTCGGGCAGCGAATATCAATATCAGCCGCAGGGTTTTCTGAAAACGGATCTTGATCAGGAAGAGAATTTTGAGTTTCACACGTTTGATCTTGTCCCCGACACGATGGAGCGCGTGCTGCGGAAATATGCGATTGATAACGGCGCCGATCTGGTGATCACTCATCATCCGCATATCATTCAGGGCTTTGAAGTTTATCAGGGCAAACTCATTGCTCACAGTCTTGGTAATTTTATCTTTGACTTGAACTTTGCGGAGTGTTTTCCGACCCTGATTCTGCATACTCATTTCTCGGCGGAGCGGGGAGTGGATCAAGCAGTTGTGCATCCGTGTTTTATAGATCGTTGGATACCGCGTCCGGCAACCGGAGGGTTGGGTCGGGCAATTCTTGATTATGAATCCGAAATGTCGCGTCGCTTGGATACGTGGCTAATGCGCAAACCGAACGAGGACACGGCGCGGATAATCTGGGATACCACCGCAGCAAAGCTCATCGGCGCAGAATGGACAGATACTCTGGCGCTTACTCAGGACGGGAGTTTCTGGGTATCGGTTCCTCTGAAATTACGCGGTGATGGCTATCCAAGGCGCATTCAGATTACCGCTCCGACCGGCGCTCAATTCCGGCTTGGAAGAGAGCAATTGTGGTTTGGTAGCATCGAGGATGAGGGAGCCAATCCGTGGCTGCTTAATAGTGGTGACGAGGGGTACAACACCGATCAGAGCCACAGCGGAGTGCGAAGTATTCGTCTGCGTCGTCAGGCGGGGCTGGATAATGTAGTGACCACGCTTGAAAACCGCAAGCCAATAGATCGAAATCTTCCCTACAGTGTTGCCGGTTGGGTCAGGACGGTGGATGCGGGCAACACGACTATTGAAGGCCAGTTCTGGACTCAACGCACACAGGGAGTTAATCTTGGGCAGCCGGTGATTGGCGCCACTCTCACCGGCAACAACGGCTGGACCTATCTCAGTGGAGATCTTACCGTCCCTCTGTTCACCTATTTCTTTAATATCCGGGTGAGCTTGTATCCGCCTGCATCCGGCATGGGCTATGCCTGGTTTGACGATCTGGCGCTGGTGCAATGGACAGATTGGCAGGAGAGCCCGACTCTTGTTCCCTTCCCGAGCGATTTCACTTTTGTGCAAGTGCGATCTTCTGCCGCCGCGACACAAGCTGTTGTGGTTTATCGGAGGGAATGGTTGCCGTAACTGGCACACAATAAAAATCTCTGTAGGGGCGGGTCTAAATCGAATCACAGGCAGGAGACAGAATCGAATATGCGGAGACCCGCCCTTCGCTGATCGTTGTAAGGAGGGCAGGTCTCCCTTCGATGATTGGGCTTCCGTTATGGAATTTGATTCAGACCTGCCCCTACCATACAATAAATTTGAGGTCATTATGTATATTGTTCTGGCAATTCCTACCTTTCTTTTCTTCCTCATTTCTTCCCTTCGTGCACAACCGGTTGATTCATCCGGAGATCTATCCCTCTCGCGGCAACTTGCGGAGCCGGGTCAGACGCTCACTGAGCAGATGCTTCGTCGAGTGCTGGATGATACCTTGGTCAATATTGATCCCGGTGAATTGCCGGAGGGGGATTATCTGGGTCGCATGGCTTTCACTCCCGACGGTAATCACGTGCTGATGACAAATCGCCAGACGAACAATGTGAATGTGTTCGACTGGGGAACCATGCAAAATCTTGCGGTGGTTCCCGTAGGGGGCTATCCATGCGGAGTTGCGGCCACGAATCAGTACGGAGTGGTGGCCTGTGCGTTTGGCAATCAAGTCTATGTCTTCAATTTGTCGGATTATCAGGTCGTAGATTCGTTTGCCACCAGCGAGCAGCCGTGGCTTGTGCATCTGAGTCCCGATGGGAGATATGCCTATGTGGCTTGTGACATCAACGACGTCTGCGAAGTCATTGATCTTGAGACAATGCAGCATGTCATGAGCATTCAGAATTTTCCGGTTTCGCTCATCAGCTTTTCCTTCAACTCGGCGAATGGTCGCAATGACGTGGAGTTTGTGGATTTTCTGGTTTCGCCGGATGGAGAGTATTTGATTGCTACGGATCGCGATAGCAGTGTTTTATTTTTCGATGCGGCAACCGGACAGCCGGCGGATACGATTTCTGGCATTCTGAACTGTGCTGCGCTTGGAGTTTCCGGAGATAGCACGACTCTGGTAGCGGTGACGCTGACCAATCCGCCGATTGCTTATCGGATTGATTTGGAATCGCGAGCAGTTCAAGACAGCGTTGTGCTCTCTGGCTACTCGCTGTTCACCTATCAGACTGCTGTCAACTACGACGGAAGCAAATGCTATCTCGGAGTCAGCAATAATCAGAGCGCGATTGTGCGGTTTAGCAGCCATGACGTTGTGACTTTCTCGCAGACCTATACGGCCTTCTGGATTGGTGTCTCACCGGATCATCGGTATGCGATCAGCGGGCAATACAACTTTTCGGTGGTTGATTTTGAGACTGAGACAATTGCCGGACAGTCGCCGGGATATTCGCAGTATCATGGAGCGGTCTCGCCAGTTGGTGGCAAGGTTGTGGCACATGATCCGCATCGCGATGAGGCGCTACATTTTTATGACA
>JAGVEU010000489.1 GCA_020057985.1 Calditrichota bacterium
GAACAGTCGCCGCAGCTTCCACCCAGAATGAGATCAGCCCAAGCCATCTGACCCTGCGGCCAGCGCTCGTATCCTCCACCCGAGTAAATCCACTGCTCACAAGCAGGAACCGGATTGGGATCCGTTGCTGTTGACGTCCAGAGGAAGCTCGGAATTGGATCGCCCGTTCCGATTCCCACAATGGCCACACCAACCCAGAAATTCTCGGGGAGACAGCAGGTCATCATAGATAGGTCAAGACTTACCGGCATCACAAAATTGCCACTCGCATTTCCACGCACCAGAGTAATCTGACCCGCGCACAACACATCAGAAGGTGCGCAGCAAATATCGCCGAGTCGGTCACAGCCGTATGTAATCAACAGCGTCACCGAGTCGTCCGCGGCGCCCGCATTCACGTAGTAAAGGCTGAAATCAAGCGACATCGGTTTGTAGGGGAAGACGATTCCCTGAGCGGCAGTGAACCATTCCCAGACCGCGGTCGTGGTTGGATCGTACCAAGCCAGACCTGCTCCCAAACCCCAGCGCTGCGACGCGCAAAGCACCGGACATGGAATAATCACGTCGGCATTTGGATCGTTGCATTCGCCATAGAGGGTGGCTATCGGATATCCTGGTCCCGGCGCTACCCAGACATTTGCCCAAGTCTCGAATACGCCTGAGAGATTTGCCCATGCCGTGCAGTTGGCCACTGGCGGAAGACGCTCATTATCCATGGCGATGTTGGGATGGAAGTAAGCCGTGTCAGTAAGTGTGTGGCCAAGATGGAACAGACCGAGGAAGAACGCGCCGTCCACCCAGCAGGAGTCGAGTGCAAGGGTGACGTCATAAACGGAGAGAAATCCGTCCAGCGTGTCTACCGGCAGGGAGATCGCATAGACGATTCCACAGCGTTCGTTGCCAGGGCCGCGACACGAGTCTGTCGGATCAAACCGCGCGCACTCGGTGTCAACGCCGATGAATACGGTATCACGCGGCGAACCATCGTCCTGAACAAGCAGGAAGCGAACGGAGTCCACACGGAACGGATACACGGGATTGCAGCCGGAGCAGTTTGCAGGGTTCATCCAAATTTTGTAGGCGTCGCCCGGCAGGATACCGCTGAAATACGAAAGCGAGGTATCCGGCGCTGTGGTTAGCGAACAAAGCGGCATATCCAACGGATTGCGGGGCGTCCGTGCGAGACTGATCTTGCCGCCGCTGCGATAGGCGCCGATGGGCTCGGCCATGTTGACACGATTCAGATCGCGCTGAAAACTGGCGATCATTTCCTCGAACATCCCGCGAGATTCCAGCGCTGATCCGTCGTGAGCGGTCAGAGGCACAGCTCGAACGCTGCGTACATCCACACTGTTCAGAGCAGGAGCAGCAAGGGGGTTGTCTTGCAATTCCAGCAAGGTTGAGCGGGCGCTCTCGACGGAGACAGGTACTACGGTCTGGGCAGCCAGACAGAGTAACGGAATTGCCGCGAGAATCAGAACAAAAGTCAGAAGTTTCTTCATCATCTTTCTCCTCTTTGAATATTAGGTTGCGTGAACACTTTCACAAGTAGTTGCTTTTGCAATGAAGTTGAGACATAGGTAACACAATATAAGGACTGGGGCGATTAAAAACAACGAAAATCTCATTCCGCATAATCAAAATTCCGCCTTCGTTGCGTTTGTTTATATTATTGAAAATTATTAGTTTGCAAGCCAATAGACATAAATAGCCCTGTTCGATCGAGCATGAAAACGAAGCTCTGGAGGCAGCGAGGCTGGTCAGTGTGTTCTCTTGCTTTGCAGAGAGGGAATAAATGTTCAAGGCCGCTCGAAGTCACTGAGCACTTTATTATCTTTTTGTGGCGGCGGCAAGTAGCCGTTTACACCGTTCCAGCCACGTATGGTCATTAAGGACTTTCTCACGCGCACGACCGGGCATCTCGCTAGCCTCACATTCCGCAAGCCCCTTCGATAGCGCAGACACCATGGCCTCCAGATTGTCCGGTTCAAAGAGGATTGCATCTTTGCCATCCTCCAGGACTTCTAATATTGTAGGAAACGCCGGGCCGACGATGAGCCGCTCGGCAGCCATGTACTCGAACATTTTCATCGGCGAGCAAATCCTCATGGTCGGCACTCGCCAAGTCCACATCATCAACAGAATATCCGCCGCAGCAAGCCAAGTCGGAATGTCCCGGTGCGGAATCTGCCCAACGAAGTGTAGGTTTGTGAGACCGGATTGCTCGGCTACGCGCTTGCAGCGATTGAGATCGTCTTCAGCTCCTCCCACAAGATAGAACTCCGCCCCCTTGATGCGGGAAGCGGCTTGCATGATCTGGTCAATCCCGCGATCCTCGAAGAGTGCGCCGGCGTAGACGATGATTCTGGCAGAAGAGTCAAGACCCAGTGTGTTGCGAGCCTCGCTCTTGGAAGACAAGCTCTTGAACATCTCAAGATCAACAGCGTCATGCGCAACAAACAGCTTTTCAGAGGGCACGCCGTATCCCTCCCAGACCTTTCTTAGGGCGTCCGAGATTGTCACGACCAGGCGGCAGTTCCTCCGGCGGGCGGAATGGACTACCACCTTCCTCAGAAACGCTGAGATCAACTTGGATTCATGATGAAAGCGATAGTCATGAGCCTCAAACACAAAAGGTACGTTCATGAACGGAAGAAAAAACATCGCATACGGAGCGCGGGTGTAGATTATACTCTTTCTCAAAAGTAAGCCGCCATTGTCTGTCA
>JAGVEU010000052.1 GCA_020057985.1 Calditrichota bacterium
AAGAGCAGCACCGAGGACGGTACTGCCCAGTAATTGCAGGGCTCAGAGAGCGACACCGCAGTTCCTCTTAACAGAATCTTAACACATAATCGCTACATTGACACAAACCAAAGGAAGCACAAACAATGAACAAACACTCTCTTTTCAAGACAATAGCAACCGTATTTACCCTTGCCGCCGTCGTTGCGGTTTCCACGCTGACGGCCTTTGCAGCGGGCAAGAGCATTACGATCAAAGGCTCCGACACGATGGTGAATCTCGTGAGCAATCTGGCGGAGGTCTATATGAAGGCGCACTCCGGTGTGGACATCGCGGTCACAGGCGGTGGCTCAGGCACTGGCATTGCCGCGCTCATCAACAAAACCACGGACATCTGCGCTTCGTCCCGCCTGATGAAGGATAAGGAGATCGAGCAGGCCAAGGCCAAGAGTGTTTATCCCAAGGAAATCGCCATAGGTCTTGATGGTCTTGCGGTCATGGTGAATCCGAAGAATTCTATCACCGAGCTCACACTCGAACAACTTCGCAAGATCTACACGGGCGAATATACAAAATGGAGCGAGGTCGGCGGCGCGGATAAGCCAATCATTGTGCTCTCGCGCGAAAGCAATTCGGGAACCTATGTCTACTTTCAGGAGCATGTGCTCAACAAGGCTGATTTTGGCCAGAAAGTACGTCTGATGCCATCCACTGCAGCGATTGCCCAGTCTGTCGGCGAAGATACGTGGGCGATTGGCTATGGCGGAGTCGCGTATGCAGAGCACGCACCCGTAAAGACGGTGAACATCAAAGCGACTGCTGATGGCATTGCGGTTGCTCCGACTGAAGCTGCAGTTCATGACGGTAGCTATCCCATTTCCCGCCCGCTGTTCCTCTATACCAATGGCGAACCGACGGGGGAAGTCCAAAACTTCATTGACTTCTGCCTAAGCGACGAAGGCCAGAAGATTGTTACAGAAACGGGCTACATGACCATGCCTAAGAAGTAATGTCTGCGCGAGCACATTGGCAAGAAAAGGCCGTTCACTTGCTGTTGCAAGGGGCGGCCTTTACGTCCATTCTGATTGTCCTGCTGATCTTCGTGTTTCTCGGACGGGAGACGATCCCGTTTCTCAAGGATCCGGGATGGCAGGAACTCTTTCGCGTCCGGTGGAATCCGGTCTCGTTTGAGCGTGAACTCTTTGGAATCTTGCCCCTGCTCGCTGGCTCGCTGGTTGTTACCTTTCTCGCGACGCTTGTTGCGGTTCCGTTCGGAGTTTGCGCGGCCATCTACATTGCAGAAATCGCTAGACCTGCCGAACGCGAAATTCTGAAGCCCTTCATTGAACTCCTGGCCGGTTTGCCCTCCGTGGTGATCGGTTTTTTTGGACTCGTGGTCTTAGTACCGCTTGTCAAACAGCTTTTTCATCTCTCCACAGGCCAAACGGCATTGACCGGAGCGTTGCTGCTTGCGCTCATGGCCATTCCCACCATCATCTCGATTTCTGAAGATGCGATTCGTAGCGTGCCGACATCTTACAAGGAAGCGTCGCTGTCGCTCGGAGCCTCGCGTTTGCAGACCATTTGGAAGGTAACGGTTCCGGCGGCTCTCTCTGGAATCATTGCCGCAGTGATGTTAGGGATTGGTCGTGTGATCGGCGAGACGATGGCGGTGATGATGGTCACGGGCAATGCGGCAGTCATCTCGTTTTCGCCGCTGGATTCCGTGCGCACACTGACCGCCACAATCGCCGCTGAGATGGGAGAAGTGCCCTTTGGCAGCGCTCACTATCGAGCGCTGTTTTGCATTGGTGTCGTGCTGCTGATTCTGACCTTCGGGCTTAATACTCTCGCACAGCGCGTGCTCAAGAAGTACAGGATCGGACTATAATGGGTAAGCGGTCTCACGAACAGCGGGTGTTCTGGCTGATCAGATTGGTCACCTATGCAATTGTCATGGTGATTGGCTACATTATCTGGGACATCGTGTACCACGGAGTCGGGACACTCTCGTGGGAGTTTCTTTCGCAGATGCCGCGCAAGAGCGGAGCCGAAGGTGGGATTCTGCCGGTAATCGTCGGTACGCTCTGTTTGGTGGTTGGCACGGTGATTGTGGCCTTGCCGCTGGGAATGGCGGGAGCAATCTATCTTTCCGAGTATGCCCATCAAGGCCGGTTCACCAAGTACATCCGGCTTGCCATTGTGACCCTCGCGGGGATTCCTTCGATTGTGTTTGGTCTCTTTGGGCTTGGGCTGTTCGTGATCTTTCTCAAGTTTGGAGCCTCGATTCTCGCAGGCAGTCTCACACTGGCCTGCATGGTTCTGCCCATCATCATGGTAGCCAGTGAAGAAGCCTTGCGTGCCGTCCCGCAGTCGTTTCGCGAAGGAAGTCTTGCTCTTGGAGCCACTAAATGGCAGACCATTTATAAGAATGTCCTGCCCTATTCGATTCCCGGAATGCTGACCGGCTCCATTCTGGCAGTTGGCAGAGCGGCGGGCGAAACCGCTCCGATTCTGCTGACGGTGGCCGCCTTCTATTTGCCGAGACTTCCCAAGTCCATCTTTGAACAAGTCATGGCGCTACCCTATCACCTTTATATTCTTTCGACGCAA
>JAGVEU010000507.1 GCA_020057985.1 Calditrichota bacterium
CCCAACAGTATCTCCCCCTCAAAGCGCATTCACAACTCAATCCTTCATTTTTCAACAGTCCCTACATGGGGCCAAGTGCGGCTACGCAGCGCGCTGACGGTGCAAAAATCGGGCTTCGATCAGTTGACTTTGAAGCTGCAGATTACCCAGTTGGAGATGCGCTTCTTGAGTCCCATCTGGCTGTAGTATTGAATACGCGTGGCACGATCGATGAACGAGATCTCGACGGTGGCAGTGGTGTCGTTCAGGAAGTTCTCCTCGTTGACGACAATCTGCGAACGGCTCCAGATCTTGCGGTACTCGCCATCCCTAAGGAAACCATCAATCAGACGGTCTTTCTTCTCCTGCAAAGAAAGAGAGTCATATCTGGCGCCGGCGTATTCATAGGTGGCAACCGAGTCTGTGTCAATAAAAGGCAGAATGTTTGGCAGGGAGTCGGCCTGGATCAAGCGAACAAAATCCAGCACGCATTCGCGCGGCGACGGCGCCGATTTGTTGCAGGCGAGTCCAAGCAAGCAGCAAGACAACAACAGCAGCGTGAAGCACAAGGGACGCTTCATCTTCTACCACCTATAGGCAAAGCCAACACGGTGAAGCGAGCCGAGATCGGCATAAGGCAGAAAGGCGTAGTCGACAGCGATTTTGGCCAGTTTGAATCCGGCGCCAAAGGAGAATCCGGCGGTGTTGTCTTTGCTGCCGCCGGTCTTGTAGTTCTGACCAAAAGTGGAGTAGCCAACCCGCAAAGCAATAGGGATATTGGGTTGGATCTCCAACCCAATTGAGCCATAAATGTCATTGTCGGTAGGATAGACCGCCTCCAGCGCCACCGTCAGCGGCAATTCCCTCGTACGATGCGATACGCCACCGCGAACGATAATCGGCAGTGGGTCTTTGTGTTCCGGCGACAAACCGGAAAGCTGCACGCCGAGGTTCGAAGCAGATAGACCGACGTTCGTTCTGCCGTCCCTAAGCCGATAGAGCAGACCGGCATCCACCGCCAGACCGGTGGAGGAGTATTGGTCTATCTTCTGATAAATAAACTTGGCTGTCCCGCCACACGCCAGTTGCGGCGAGAGCTTGCGGGCGTAAGTAGCTCCGATCGCCATGTCCGACCCGCCGAAGTCGCCGAGGATGTCACCCGCAAAATTGGTCTCGTCGATTCTTCCATAGTTAAGATAGACTATCGAAAAGGCGAACGCCGACTGGGCGTCTTGGAAAACCGGCTCCTCCCCCAAACCTTCCGCCTCCGCAACAGCGGGAGCTGATTTGGGCAGAATGGCAATCAGATTGCCCGATTGAATGTCGGCAATGTAATTCATGTATGACCCAGAAATCGCTTTCTGTTGGAAACCGATGATTCCAGCCGGATTGTAGTAGACGGCAGATTCATCATCCGCCAACCCGACGAATGCTCCGCCCATTGACAGAGATTTGGCGCCGACACCGATTTTCAGGAAGGGGTAAGCCGTAGTGCCAGTCTTGGCCTTACCGGCGAACAGCGACGCCGACAGGACGAGAACGATAACAAGGCAGAGAACGGTCTTGACTGATTTCATTTATAACCTCATGTCTAAGCTTGACACCGTATTATACAACTTATACGCGATCAGCGCAACAGCGCCTACCAGGTTTTGGTAGTTTCATCGACAATATCGCGTGCGAGTTTATCGACAGCCGCACGTTTGCCGTCATCCTCGGTCTGCTCGGCAGCATTGTACACGCCAAAACCGAGCATATTGCTTTTTTCGAGCAGCGATTTTCCGCCTTTGCGCGCCAGCGTGAAGTTCACGTAAATATTGACTTTGTACTCGCTGACGTTGTCGCTTTTGTCATAGGTGTACGCGACCCGCTCATACTTGACGATTTCCCCGCGCAGAACAGCATCAGCATCGGCGAGCGCCACGACTTTCAGCGCGTTGTCGGCAATCAATCGATCAATCACCTTGGCCGTCAGGTCTTCCTGTATGCCGTACTCCACCGTCTTGTTCTCGAACTGCGGAACCGCCACCGTCTTGACACCTCCCAGCGATGAACTGGAGAACGAGTAAACGCCGCATCCGGCAACAAATAGCGTCAGGCAAATTGCGCAGACCGCTCTCATACGACTTGTCTCCCTCGCTTAAAGACGCTCCTAACCGGGTTCTGTGCAAAAAGGTACGGAATCTGTTCATAGTTTTCTACATCCCAGATCACGAAATCGGCGAATTTTTCCGGTTGCAACGAACCGATCTCTTTCTGTAGGCCCAGACTGCAGGCCGAATTGAAGGTCACGGCATTGAGGATTTCCTCGGCGGTCATCTTGAGATAGATAGCCGCGATGGTCATAGCGGCGGGCAACGAGGTTGTGCAGGATGAGCCGGGATTGAAGTCCGTTGCCAGTGCAACCGCAACGCCTTGATCGATCAGCTTGCGCGCGGGAGCATATTCCCTGTGGCCAAGGAAAAACGTGGTTGCCGGAAGCAGGATGGCAATCGTTCCAGCGGCGGCCATTTTCGTGATGCCGGTGTCAGAGATGTAGACCAGATGATCGGCGCTGATGGCCCCCAGTTCAGCGGCCAGTTCGGCGCCGCCGAGGCACTTCAACTCCTCGGCGTGGAAACGCAGCTTGAGACCATGCCCCTTCGCGGCTGTCATAATGCGACGCGACTGATCGAGATCAAAAACACCGGCTTCGGTAAAGATGTCGCAGAAGACGGCGAGTTTGCTGTGAGCAACTTCGGGAATCATTTCGTCAATCAGCAGCCGGACGTAGCCTTCGCGGTTGTCGCGATATTCATCGGGGAATTCGTGCGCCCCCATAAATGTCGGAATCAGATCGATGGAATGATTGTCATTGAGCCAGTGGATGACCTCCAGCGACATGAGTTCCGCCTTTGTTGACAGGCCATAACCCGATTTGGCTTCGATGGTGGTGGTGCCCGATTTTAGCATCTGATCAAGGAACCGGACGGCATTCTGACAGAGTTGATCAAAGCTTGCGGCGCGGGTTCTGCGCACCGAGTTGCGAATGCCACCGCCGGCTGCGGCGATTTCCATGTAAGATCGCCCGGCATTGCGCAGATAGAACTCATGCTCGCGGGTGGCGGCAAAAATCGGATGCGTGTGCGGATCGACCAACCCGGGGGTGACGACACCCCCCTGCGCGGCGACAGTGATGTCAAAACGGCGGTCGGGATACTGCGAGCTGATCTCCGATTCCGCGCCAACCCATTCGATACGCTCGTCGTTGACTACCATCGCGCCCTGCTCGATCAACTCCAGCCGCCGGAATTCGTCGCCGATCTTGGGACGGTCAGAATCCTGCCGACAGGTGATGAGCTGCGAAGTATCGTATATCAGCGTCCGGGTCACGTTGCGCGCCTTTGTGCGAAAGAGTTCATACCGAGGGAGAGGATAACCAACGGCGGCTGTTGAGGGTAGGGGAAAGTTGAGGGGGTACGATTGTAGGTCAGGCCTATTTGAGGCCTGACGGTTTCGCTGAATTTAATCCAAGTTCATAAATGCATCCGTAACGAAGAATGAGTGTGTGGGCGCTGGACATTCGCTTGGTTCAATGTTCAATGCTAATCCAAGTGCCTTATACGCAAATGTGCCCGCCTCGAACTTCGCCTCTGTGAGTGCAACGACTATTTCCGCGGTCACCTGCTTCCCTCCGTGAGCTATGACTGCATTTCGGTATTCCCAGAGTTTCTTTGCGGTTTTAGGATCTGCACCAAGCTTTTCAGTGAGCAGCCTCTTGACTAACGCCGTGTCACCTTCTTTGGTTTGTGCAACAACCTCGCCGCATTTGGGGCATATCTCTTCATTGGTTTGCACTTCGATTATGGCCCTGGCTGAAATCTGCAAACTCAGCATGAGCGCAGAAAAGGACACAAGAGGATCGACTTCGCCCATCCCTCTCCGAAGCCAGAATAGCGCGGAGAATACTTCATCGGATGTGGCCTTGCTTATCATGAGACTCGATGGAATTACGAATTTGTTCTTCTGTTCACCGCTGCGTGATCCTGGTCCAAGGATTTGGCTGACTGTTCTTTCATCCGGTCGGATGCAATACTGGCGCTGTATCGCCTGCAATTTGGTTCCTGCGCAGAATGAAAGAATGCCGACCATGCGTTCTATCAGGAGATGCGAGACTCCAACAACTTGCGCATGATTCTTGCTACTACCGCCCGCATCGCTTACTGAGAAACAAAATGTGGTCATTAACCCCGGCTTATCTTGTTCGCTCTTTACGTCATGGATTTCGAAAAAAATCAGTTCAACTCCGAGGCCTTGGGACAGCAACTTCAGTTTTTCTTTTGTACTCTTCCCGACCTGAAGCCCTGGAATTACGAACCTAGCGGTCGCATTCAAGTACCCCTTGGAAGGTACTGGGATATTGTTCGGGATTCCCAAACTTGGAACTGGTTTGAATAGGAACTCTCGAGTCTCACCGTTTTCTGCCATGTAGCGTCCTCCTAAATCCAGATGATCTCAGCTTGTAGGTCAGGTCTACTTGAGGCCTGGCGATTGTATGTGAAGGCGAACGTCAAGCCCCGGTTTGAAACCCGGACGAACGTCCGGGCCACGCTGCCGAATTTCGAAACCACAGGGGTTTCGGCCTACTTGACTTGCTCTCTCAGCGAGACAAGTTTCTGACAAGCGCAGCCGCAATTTCCTTTGCCGCGCCGTTAACATCCTTGCGCTTGCTGCGATCAAGGATTGATCCTTCTTGCCCGCCCCATCCGTTCTGCCAAGACACCGTCGAAATCACTTCGCTTGTGCGCGTACTTATCAGCTTTGCCGTCGCACTCTGCGGCCGACCATCAGTACCAGAAGCCGACTTCACAATTAGCAAAGCGTCAATGTTCTTTTCACGAAGCGCAGCTAGACCCACTGATCCGGATACTTCAAACTCGCTCAACTGGAATCTGCCTGCAATCTCTGCAGTCTCTGACGACTCGACGATAGTAAAATCACGATTGAAGAGCTCTACTCCAACCGCTTCTTGCAGGATGCCTGCGCCAGGCGACAGCGCAACGACCCTTATCGGTGGTCCAGCATAAGGTTTCATTACAGACTCACTCACCTGCGAACTTGCACAAGCACACCCCAACAGAAGTAGGCAGACTGCGAACCTAATACCTCTCATTGCATTCTCCTTATGCTTCCTTCAATAACAAACCTGCTTCACGCACCCACCCTGCCTTTCCAACCAAATCAATGCTGTTGATAGTAAGCTCTACCTAACACGTATTGTCAACTACAAAATCGCAACTCCAAAGCATGCTGTGAGTGGCCGAGTGCTACTTTCCCTCGATCTGCGTCTTTGGTTTTGGCTGTTTCAAGTAATTCTGTCGCGTCGAGACGCGCTTGCCAGATTCCTTTTCGAGTTTTTTCCGCGCCCCACCGGCGACTGCCCCGCCTCTCTGTGCCGCATCCTTGTTCTCGTCAAATCCGCGCGCGTCCTTGTTCCGAGCAATCTCCGTTGTGGCCGCCTCTCCCAGCATGGAAAAGATTAACTCCAAGTCGGTCATGTGGTCGCGAAGATTCTGCCGCTTCAGTCCCTTGAATTGCAGATACTCGCTCGGTGTCATACCGAATGTCGCTTTGGAGATTTCGGCGGTGAGGATCGAATACTCCTTGTCGATCTTAACATCACGGTTGTGCCATTCGTCGGTCAATTCCTCACGAATGGCAATCCCCCGCATTCGCTTTTCAATCCAGTCGTCGGGATAACCCTTTGCCTTGTATAAAACACGCGTGCGCTTGGTGGCAAGCTCCGGGTCTTCGATCTCCTGAATCCGCTCGTAACCGACTTTGGCCAGCCAGCGTTTGAATGGCTCCGCCTTGGGAGACGGAATGGACTGAATAATGCGGAAAATGCCCTCGGTA
>JAGVEU010000478.1 GCA_020057985.1 Calditrichota bacterium
ACTTCAATCAGGGTTACCTGATAACCCTGCTGTGCGCACACGTGGGCGATACCGTTGCCCATCGTGCCGCCGCCAATTACGGCAATGTTCTTGATTTCCATGGAATCCTCAGTTGTTTATCTGCCGCCAAGTTGAGCCGGCAGTTCGGTTTTTTTCAAAATGTACACCATAAGCGGCGGCTTCCTCACGGAGTCCACAGCCGATGGGAGGGTCAATCGGATGAACGCGTATTTGTATACGCGAGTTAGTCTGGGCATATTCAATCCATGCATTGTCAGCGGCAACGATCTCACCGTCCGGATCGCGACAGATAGCGGCTCCGCAGTTGATACGCAACAATGAGCCGCTCGTATCTGCCCAGTAGGCATGAAGATCTGACGCAATCGCGAGATCAACATTGTGCTGAGTCATAATGGCGAACAGGCGCTGCTTTTGACTCTGATCCGCTTGGGGAGTACCGTTGCTTACTGCATTTCGTGAACCGTCCGTCGAACCATCATCTGTGACGTCAGGCAGATACCAAGTCCAGTCATGTGCTACTGCAATCAGAGGCACAGACGGTGACATCTTGCGAAAAGCAGCAAGCGTTTGCTCAATCCAGTCTACCTGTTCGGGTTGAAAACCCCAGCGGTCAGAACGATACAGTACCAGTAATGCCACATCGCGCCGTGATCCAACGCCCACAATGACAAAATAGTCTCCAAAGCGACTTCGCGGCAACGGCTTTGTGAGTTCGGTCAGAGGCTGAACTCGAATTCGCATTTCGTCGAGTCGGAAGGCATCGTAGAGTTGTACGCCGAGATTGCTGCGTCCTTCGTAGGCATACCGACGTCCTTTGGAGGTGTCGGCGATTGCCGCAGTCTCCGGATCAAGGAAGTATTGTTCATCATGGCCTCCGGCTGCCACAAAGACCACAGGCCCGGGCGTGGCTGGCCATAGGGACAGTGAATTGTCGTGGGTGGCAAAGATCTTCCGGTAATCCTGCAGAACAGCTTCCGGAGTTCCAAGCTGGCCGTAATCGTACTTGACCACGTCGCCATCAATCACGAACATGCGAGGAGTGACTCGCTGGGCCTCACGCAGGATCGTACGATGAACCTCGTTGGAACCGCGATTATCCCCGTAAATGCAAATGCGAAGCGTGTCTTCCGCGCTTGCGACAGAGACCAGCGAAGCAAGCGCGAAGGTCAAAACCAAGTGTATTATCAGAGGAGTTCTACCGCCATTGAGGTTGCTTCGCCGCCGCCGTTGCAGATTCCCACAACACCCCGCTTGCCGCCGGTTTCTTTGAGCGCACTCATCAGCGTGACGAGGATGCGACAGCCGGAGGAACCGATCGGATGACCCAGAGCAACCGCGCCACCGAAAATGTTCACTCGCTTCGGGTCAATCGCCAATAGATTCATGTTGACCAATCCCACAACAGCAAAGGCCTCGTTAAGCTCCCAGAGATCCACGTCGGTCTTTTTCCAACCGATCTTCTTCAGCAGTTTCTCAACCGCTCCGGAAGGAGCCGTGGTAAACCACTCCGGTTCCTGACTGTGAGTTGCATATCCGATAATTTGTGCCAATGGTTTCAGACCGCGCTGCTGGGCTTCGGCATGAGACATGACCATGACTGCCGAGGCACCGTCGTTAATAGAGGAGGCATTGGCAGCGGTGATTGTTCCTTCCTTGTCAAAGGCCGGACTCAGCTTGCCGATCTTGTCGAAGTCCACTTTCAGAGGTTCTTCGTCCGTATCCACCACCGTCTCGCCTTTGCGAGTCTTGATAATCACAGGAACAATTTCACTCTTGAATTTGCCGTCTTTGATCGCGACTTGGGCTCGACGGTAGGATTCAGTGGCAAACTGATCCTGTTGTTCACGAGTGATTTTGTGCTCACGCGCACAGATTTCCGCACAATTGCCCATGTGAATGTTCTTATAGGGATCCCAAAGACCATCCCGAATCATGCCATCAATCACGGTGCCATTGCCATAGCGATAGCCGGTGCGCGCCGCATCGAGATAGTACGGAGCCTGCGACATGTTTTCCATTCCACCGGCGATGGCAATCTTTGTCTCACCAAGTTGAATGGACTGAGCAGCAGACATCACAGCCCGCAAACCGGATGAACAAACTTTGTTCACCGTCCATGCCGATACAGACGTGGGGATTCCGGCATAGATTGCGGCCTGACGAGCGGGCGCTTGACCTACTCCTCCTTGCAGCACCATGCCCATAATTACTTCGTCCACATCCGCCGGCGCAACTTTGGAGCGGTTCAGATTCTCTTTAATGGCATGTGAGCCGAGTAAGACAGCGGACACGCCGGCCAGCGCACCGTTAAACGAACCAATCGGGGTGCGCGCGGCTGAGATAATAACAGGAGTATTCGCGTTCATTCGTTGTTGTCCTTTTCTTTTCAGTATTTGCTTGCGCGAGAGTTATTTTTTAGACTCTGAAAGTCCGGATGAGTTGGTCTATACTGCTTCCAAAAAGAACTCCGACATTCGTCTGACGCTGACCCCCTTTATCCCCCTACTGAAGTAGGGGGAGAGAAGATCGTGAGGACTACACAATGGCGGAAGGTTTTCGGGAATCAGTAATAATAATAAATGTCTGGTGTAGGGGCTTCGCATTTTTCCCTTTCAGAGTGGCTGAAATTCAGATTTCTACCGCCTGAAAGTCAATCGCGCCTTGAGAACTCGTTTTCACATAGCCAGCTCGAACTCGCGGCGCATGAACAAACGTGAGCAGGTGGTGATGTTCGGCTGCCTCCGCGAGGATTCTCTGCTTTGCAACACGCAGTTCTTCCGCCTTTTCATCATAAGACATGGCTTGATCGAGCGGAATCTGTGCACTCGTCGGTATTAGGTCACTCAGAAAGACAGCACGCGGCGCATCGCACTTGCCGATGATTACAATCTGGTGTCCGGCGCTGTGTCCACCTGTCCATCGCAGGTTCAGATCAGGGAATAATTCGACTTCGCCATTGACCACATCGAGAACTCCGGCTTCCGCAAGAGGCTCGAAGTCTTCAGGCAGATAACTATCCGGATCAGCAGATGCTCGCGCCGCCACAAGTTCTCGCTCCTGTACGAAATAACGAGCCCTTGGAAAAACCGGAACAATCTTGCCATCGCGGCCCGTACAGGTTGCCCCGCCGCAGTGATCCCAATGGAGATGCGTTAGGATAACTGTGTCAATGTCTTCACGCTGAATGCCCAACGCTATAAGGGTTGGATACACCCTACGAGGCCACTCCATCTTGTATTGCAGAACCTTGTCAGCACGCGGCTTGTCGCCCGTGCCCGGATCTATCAGGACGGTGCGCCCTTCACTTCGAATAAGCAGCGAATTGAATCCCACTTTGATGCGAGGTTTCGGACGAATCCGGTGCGCTGAAGCCTTGCTTTCGCCCTGTCCTACCTGAACGAAACTCGATGAGCTTAGCTCGAAGAAGCCGTCGCTGATTAGTTCGAGGCGGAGTGAGCCAAGTTGAAACATATTATTTAGTTAGCAGTTCTCCGTTCCTATACCTTGAAGAGCATCCAATTCATAGTGCGTACTGTAGGGGAGAATTATGCGGACTCTGCAAGTAATGTGCGGGCGATGACGAGGCGTTGAATCTCCGATGTGCCTTCGCCGATTTCACAGAGTTTACAGTCGCGGAACATTCGCTCGACCGGATACTCACGCATGTAGCCATATCCACCGTGCAGTTGAATGGCTTGCTGGCACACCCGCGAGGCAACCTCACTGGCATAGAGTTTTGCCATTGCGGCCTCACGGATATACACCTCGCCGGCATCTTTCTTTTGTGCCGCGTCATAGATGAGATGTTTGGCCGCTTGAATCTGCGTGTACATGTCCGACAGCTTGAATTGTGTGGCTTGGAAATCTGCAATCCGTTTTCCAAAAGCCTTGCGCTGTTTCACATGTTCGAGGGTGGTCTCGTATGCTCCTTCAGCAAGACCGAGCGACATGGCGCCAATGGAAATGCGACCGCCGTCGAGAATAGTCAGCATCTGTCGAAAGCCCTCATTCTCCTTTCCGAGGAGATTCTCCTTGGGAATCTTGACGTCGCTGAAGTGAAGCACTACAGTGTTGGAGCCACGAACTCCGAGTTTGTGCTCTTCCTTGCCTACCGTGAAGCCATCCCAACCTTTTTCGAGGATGAAGCAGCTTATCCCTTTCGTGCCTTTGCCCTTTTCGGACACGGCGCTTACGGTAATTGTGTTTGCATAGGCGCCGTTAGTGCAGAAGATCTTGGTTCCGTTGAGCAAATAGTAGTCGCCCTTGTTAACACAGGTAGTCTGGGTAGCGCCTGCATCACTTCCGGCCTGCGGTTCCGTAAGGCCAAATGCGCCGAGGGTTTTTCCAGAACAGAGATCGGGAAGATACTTCTTTTTTTGTGCCTCGTTGCCAAAGTAGTAAATTGGACCGCACCCAAGCGATATATGCGCGGCAAGGGTGAGCGCCGTGCTGCCGCAGACTTTGGCGATTTCCTCCACGGCAATCGTGTAGGAGACCGTATCCATTCCGGCGCCGCCGTATTCATCGGGATAGGGAATTCCCATGAGTCCGAGTTCACCCATTTCGGCGATGATCTCTTTGGGAAAGCGCTCCTCTTCGTCAATAGCGGCAGCGATGGGTTTGATTTTGTTCTGCGCGAAGTCACGAACCATCTCGCGCAGCATTTTTTGTTCTTCAGTCAGTTGCATTCGTTCTCCGAATATCTATATTCAAAGCCGAGAGATTTTCACTCTTCGATAATATCATCAAAAATGCTATCGCCCGCACCGTCAATCCGGCGGCGACGTCGCTTCATGTCGTCCATCAGGGAGTTATATTCCTGTTGGGAGAGATCGCAATCGCGGAGGATGCGATCGAAATCGTTGCGGACTTTTTGCAGCTTATCCGTCAGTTGTTCCTTCTTCAGGTCCTTATCGGTCATTTTATCTCCTATGGCTCTAAGGTTTTCAAGAGTGTTTCAAAATAGTCACTTGAT
>JAGVEU010000446.1 GCA_020057985.1 Calditrichota bacterium
ACAAGTATTAGAATCGGAATCAGATGTCGCATAGAACTCCTCTATTTTCTCCCAAGACACAATATACGATTTTTGAAAGCTACTTGCAAGATCCGGTCATCGAATGTTGCGCCGTTGGTTCGGTCTTGGCCACTTGTGGAGCCTCGTTCTGAAGATACTGATCACGGCTTATGTACGCTTTCGCAATGCCCTTGCATGGCATGCGTTTGAATTGGCTCGTGCTGCTCAGAGTGCAGGTCATGAGGTCTGCTTGTTCTGTCAGCGTGACTCGTATCTTGCGCAGTGGGTGGAGAATTGCCCATTTGAGACTAATCGAAAGCACAATCTGAATCGTATCGCCCCGCAAGAGATGTGGAGCGGCTTGTGTGACTTGAGACAAACCATTCGGGAATTCAAACCGGATATCCTGAACCCTCACTGCCCTCCCGGCCATAGCTTTCTTGCGCTTGCAAGGCATTTCGAGAAGTCACGAATCCCGCTCATCCGAACTGTTGCGGATCCACGTCCTCCGGCACGCAATCCATTGAACAAGATTCTACAAGAGCGGGCAACTGATGGCTTTATCTTTACGACACAATCGTCCCTCAGAAGATCCGAAGCCACCTTTGATTTGTCACAATCATGTCAGAAGGTTATTCTGCCCGGCTTCAATGCGGATGAATTTGTATCGAATACAGCAGCATTGGACTTGCGATCTCAGTTCGGTCTGAAACGCGAACAACTACTCGTGGGCATCATCGCGCGGATGTCTCCGGAAAAAGGCCAAGAGGTTCTCTTGAAGGCGTTGCACCTCCTCAAGCCTGAAGAACGCAACCAGATATTCTGCATAATGGCCGGTGAGGATTCGCGCGAAAGAGGCAGAGCACAGCTTGAATCAATGGCACGAGATTTCGGAGTGGAACGGAACGTGGGTTTCCTTGGCTGGCTAAACGATGTCCGTCCGGCTATGGCCGCGTTCGATTTGGGCTTAATCACATCAACACGTAGCGAGGCTGTCTGTCGCGTTGCTCTTGAGTACATGAGCTACGGACTGCCAATCATTGCGAGTGATGTCAATATACTACCTGAAGTCGTGCGTGACGGAAGTAATGGTTGGGTGTTTCCAAACCGCAACGCAAATGCGCTCGCTGAGTGTCTGCGAGAGGCAATCGCTTCTGCAGATGAAAAGAGACGACGCGGCGAAACGGGATTCAGAATGGTTCACGATGAGTTCAGCGCGGAGCATCAATTGGCAGAGACGCTTGCTTTTTTCGAAGAGGTGAAATCTATGGGACGCCATTAGGAGTATGACAGAGAAACTTCCAATCACACTTGTTGTCATCACCCTCAACGAGGAGCGTAATCTCGCGCGCTGTCTTCGTGCTGCGGATTTCTGCTCGGAACAACTCGTGGTGGACTCCGGCTCAACAGATCGCACTTGCGAAATTGCTGGTGAACACGGTGCGCGAATCATAAGACGTGAATGGACTGGTTACCGGGATCAGAAGAACTATGGCTCAGAGTGCGCAACACAGGACTGGGTGCTCTGCATTGATGCCGATGAAGTTGTTTCGCCGGAGTTGCGTCAGGCAATCCTGTCTGAATTCCAGTCTGAACCGCTGTATGACGCTTTCGAAATTAACCGCCACAGTTACTACTCAGGTAAGTTGATTAACCACTGCGGTTGGTATCCAGAGTGGCGCTGCTTTCTCTATCGAAAGGGGAAGGCAACATGGGGCGGAAATGAACCGCATACGATAGTCATTCTCAATGGCAATCGCGTCAAGCGGTTCTCCGGTGATCTTTACCACTACACTTACACAAGTATCAGACAGCATATCGCCAAGAACATTGCTGCTGCCCACGACTCTGCGATTGCGATGCACACAACCGGAAGAGGAGTTACTGTACTCGATTTAGTTTTTCGGCCGCTGTGGGCAACACTGCGGGCGTACTTCTTCAAGCTCGGTCTGCTGGATGGCTTCTATGGAATCGTCATTGCCATTTTTGCGGGATTCTACACATTTCTTAAGTACTCGATGCTACAAGAAATGAACAAGCAGAATAAGACCAAGTGACGCTGTCATCTTTGAGCCCAACAATTATTGCAATCCTCTTCAAGCGAGTCGGTGACAGTCTGATGGCAACTCCGGCGCTGCGTGCCGTCAAGAAACAATGGCCGAGTGCACGTATCTACGTGATTGCTGAAGAGCCAGTATCGCGAGTCTTCCAGCACAATCCTTCGATCTCTGAAATCGCGACTGTCGAGCAATCAGCGTCTCTTTTGCGATTGCACAGGGCTGTCTGCCAAACTGGTCGCCCCGATATTATTCTCGATTTCTTATCCAATCCACGAAGTGCACTGATAACAGCCTTGAGTCGTGCGTCTGAGCGAGTCGGAATCGCATATTCCAGCCGCCGCTGGGCATACAACAGACTCGCGCCGCTACAGGACCCAATCCATCCCGTTTACAGCGCGCAACACAAACTCGGACTTGCACACACACTCGGCATTGAGAATTCTGAATATTCAACAGAGTTTCATCTGACAGACGCAGACAGAGAGTCTGCCGAGTCCTTGTGGCATTCGCGAGGCTGGAATGATAGCAACCGAGTGATTGCGTTCTTTGTGCACAGCAGACGTCTCTACAAACGTTGGCCCCTTGAGAACTTCGCTACTGTAATTCGACGAGTCACAACCGAGCAACTGGGAGAACCACTCTTGATAGTCTCGCCGGACGATGACTCAGCACAACAAGTCGCTGAATTGTCCGCTATTAGTGAAAGACATCTCATACAAGTACGCGATCTTGGAGAACTCGGAGCGATTTTGCAAAGGTGCGCGCTCCTGATAGGCAACGACGGAGGACCCAAGCACCTTGCAGTGGCCGTAAATACTCCAACTGTTACGATCTTTGGCGCTGAACCCCCTGCCTATTGGACGCCGCCCAATTCTCCCGTGCACATTGCTCTAAGTCGCTGGCAACCTGATATGAAGCTTGACTCCCACGAAGCGCTTGAGCAGATCTCGCCGGACGAAGTACTTGAGTGCGCTCGCAGAGTCTTGAGTTCATCGAAACGATGATTCCCGAGCCTACCTCCATTCTGGCGTTCCGCAATGGATCAGTTGGAAATACTCTGGTCGCAATTCCCGCTCTGCGCGCCCTACGAAAACGATATCCGCACTCCAGATTGACGGTCGTTGTTGATCCGATTGGCTTTCAGTTGCTCGAGCATTGTCCATGGATTAACCAGTTAATTACATACGATAAGCATGGCTCAGATCGAGGCTTATTCGCGTACATCAAACTTATTAAGAAGCTGCGTCGAGAGCGACCGTCACACGCGGTCCTGTTCAAGCGCTTTTTCAGGAATGGTCTTCTATCAATGCTCGCGGGTGCGAGGATCAGAGCGGGATTTACAACAGATGGCAGCGCTCCGTTCCTGAACCTCACAATTCCCTATGACGAATCCGTCAACATTGTGGAGCTGAATCTACGTCTTGCCGCTCTGCTCGATGCACACTCGACTGAAACGTCCATCGAACTGTTCCTTACAGAAGCGGACAGATCTTCAGCGCAGCAGATAGTAAACCGTGAAATCGGAACCGCAAAACGCTATTGCATCGCTCATTATGGCGGCCAGACAACGTCACCCAATTGTGTTAAAATCTCGAGTTTTGCCGAACTCCTGAAATCAGTTGTACCTTCAGACTGTCAGGTCTTTTGCATCGGCTCCGGAGCCAGAGAGCAAGCATGGGCAATCGAATTGGCAGGCTATTCAGCCTCCTTCCATCCTGCAATGGGTCTTCCGATCCGAACAACCGCAGCCTTGATCGAATCATCTGTTCTCTTTGTGGGATTCAACTCGGGTCCTGCCCATCTGGCCGCGGCGACTCAAACGCCATCTCTTATTCTCTTTCGCCCGGACACAA
>JAGVEU010000086.1 GCA_020057985.1 Calditrichota bacterium
CAGCCCATCCAAGACTTGCTTTTCTCTCCCAAATGTTGTAATTTTATCTCAAAAGCAAACCCGCAAGGCAAAGGCTGAGTCATGAGCAAAGGCACTGTCTTGGTTGTTGACGACGAAGAGGATATCCTTGAGATTGTGCGATACAATCTGAGTAAGGAAGGATATCGCGTCATTTGTGCTGAATCCGGCGAACAAGCCTTGCAGAAAGTCCGCACAGACTCGCCGGACATTGTGATTCTTGATCTGATGCTGCCGGGGGTGGATGGTCTTGATGTGTGCCGTCAGATTAAGTCCGGTGCCGGAACAGCGCCGATCCCGGTTATCATGCTCACGGCGCGCACTCAGGAAGCGGATATGGTGGTCGGGTTTGAGTTGGGGGCCGATGACTATATCACAAAGCCCTTTAGCCCGCGTGTTCTGTCCGCCCGAGTCAAGGCTGTGTTGCGCCGCAGCCGAGCGCAAGAGAGCGATGCAGTTCAGCATTTCGGCGATCTCGTGATTCATGCCGAGCAACACGAGGTGAAGGTTCAGGGCAAGACTGCGGATCTGACGGCGATGGAGTTTCGCATCCTCATGACTCTTGTCCGCCGACCCGGCTGGGTTTTTTCCCGCGCCCAAATCATGGACACGACACAGGGCGATAACACCGTAGTCACCGATCGTTCCGTGGACGTGCACATTGTCTCCTTGCGACGCAAGTTGGGTTCGTGCGGGGAGTGCATCGAGACGATTCGCGGGGTCGGCTATCGCTTTCGAGACCCGCGCAATGCCTAAGCGCCGGTTGCAATGGCGGATCTATCCCGCGTATCTTTCTGTAGCGCTGACTGTGATTGTTGTATTATGCAGCTTCGCGGCCTACTCGATGCGCAAGGCTCACGTGGCCCTGACGGTAAATGATCTCGAAATCCGCGCGCGACTCCTGCTTCAAAAGTTTCCCACCACTCTCCCCTCTGAACCTTCCGACGACTTAACGCTGCTGATCCGCTCGCTTGCCGTGGAGTCACAGGTGCGCATCACGCTCGTGACTAAGAGCGGTCGTGTCATTGCCGACAGCCCGTTGTCACACGGCTCAGAGAGTTTGCTCTACTCGCCTGAAGTTCACGAGGCTCTGGCCGGTCAAGGCGGAGTAGCGCAGCGCTATAGCTCCGTTCTGCGCACGGAGTTGCTCTATGTCGCTTTGCCGATCGTGAATGAAAACGCTGTCGCCGGCGCCATTCGCGTGTCCGTTCCACTCAGCATGTTGACGGCAGAACTCCGTGACACCAATGTTCTACTTGCTGTGACTGGCGTCTTTTTGGCGCTCATCGCGGCCGTCGTTGTGTTCATCATCACGCGACGGATCACTCGTCCTATTGAGCAGATGAAGAAAGGGGCGGAGGAATTTGCATCCGGTGACTTCTCGCTGAAACTGAGCATTCCTGACTCTGCTGAATTTGCCGGACTTGCGGTTGCGCTTAATGACATGGCGGAACAATTGAATGCACGAATTCAAACGGTTACCGCACAGCGCACTGAACAGGAGGCGATTCTCAGCAGCCTGCGGGAGGGAGTGATTGCATTAGATCAGGAAGAGCGCATTCTGTATGTCAACCGCACAGCAGCCGAACTGCTTGATGTGAATTCCAGCCAAGTCAGAAATCGGCTGATGCAGGCAGTCGTACGAGGCAGTGAACTCCAAAGGTTCATTAGCTCCCGCTTAAGTGGTGAGGAGTATGCTGCTGAGACCGTAGTCTTGTCGGGAGTGAAACCCGGTCAGGTCTTGCAGGTCGGCGGAGCGGAATTGCGTGACGCTGCGGGACGCCTAGCCGGTCTTGTAGTGGTACTCAATGACATCACACGGCTGCAACGCCTCGAGAACATGCGCCGTGATTTCGTAGCTAATGTTTCTCACGAACTGAAAACGCCCATTGCTTCGATCAAAGGCTATGTGGAAACGCTCCGCGAAGGAGCAATGGATGATCCTCAGGCTCTTGTCAGCTTTCTCGATCGTCTGGCGCACAACGCGGAGCGACTCAATGCCATCGTGGATGACTTGCTTCTACTCTCACGAATTGAACAGGATGGCGAACAGGGTCTTGTCCAACATTCGGACCAGAGCTTGCGCGCAATCGTCGAATCGGCGATCACCTCCTGTCAGGACAAGGCAGATGAGCGGCAGGTTACTCTTGCGCTGATTTGCCAAAACGATCTGACTGTCCGTGCCAATCCCACACTCCTCGAACAGGCGGTTGGCAACTTGCTTGACAATGCCATCAAGTACAGTGACTCCGGCAAGACCGTCGAGATTACCGTCACACGGGAGGGAGATGAAGCCGTGATTCATGTGCGCGATTACGGCTGCGGGATCGAAGCAGAGCATCTCCCGCGTTTGTTCGAGCGATTCTACCGTGTGGATCGGGCACGCTCGCGCAAATTAGGCGGCACCGGTTTGGGCCTGGCCATCGTGAAACACATTGTCCAAACTCATGGTGGCAGCGTGGTCGTCGAGAGCACACCCACGCTTGGCAGCACGTTCTCGATTCATCTTCTTTCCACAAACAGCTAACATCGGACTGAATAGTTAACTGCTTCTCATACGAACTCCGGCATTCGTATTACGTTTACCCCCTTTATCCCCAATACCATCTTAATGTAAGTCATTGTAAATAGAGGATCAGGTTTGGAACTGGTACTGTCCGCTGAGTAGGTTGAAGATGTTGGTTTTTTCGAGAGTATTAACCATGTA
Source organism: Calditrichota bacterium (assembly GCA_020057985.1). Classification (GTDB taxonomy): domain Bacteria; phylum Electryoneota; class RPQS01; order RPQS01; family RPQS01; genus JAGVEU01. Next base: position 2,726 of record JAGVEU010000086.1, read on the forward strand.
GTGATGGCAGGGCATCCATGTTTCCATTGATGCGATAGCGGGCAAAGAGGGCGATCGTGAGATTGACCATCTCTAACGATTTTGACACGATTACAGTTCGTCGTCGGAATCGGCCCAACCCATGGCGTTGACGGCCATTGTTCCGTTCAATGGCGGCGCGGTTTCGCGCTTAGTGATCCGATGCATCTCAGCAGGGATCGCGGCGGCGTAAGCCTCCCAATGATCGGTGCAATACACGGCTGTTTTCCAGCGTCGCAGACGGTTCATCAAGCGTTGGGAGGTAGCGTGATCACGACCCCCGCATTCCCAATCAATGAGTCGCCCTGAATCACGACAAAGAGCCTTCCAGATCCAGAGCTTGGTGCTTTTTTTTGAAGAAAGTGCCACATCTCATCCAGTTCGACGATGACGGCCTCTCCGGGTGCCGGTTTAGGGCAGTGTGCTTGGGCGTGGTGACGAATCCACTTCAAGACGGCGGGCGGAGAGACACCCATCAACTTGGCAATGGCGTTCATGGAGAGACCATGCAGATAGAGAGCGACGGCCAGAAGCTTAACCGAAAGCGGTTTTCCGACCCGATCCGGACGGGTGAACTGGTAAGTGCAGGCTTTGCACCGCCGCTTGGAGACGCCGCGAACCGAACCATTGCTCACCGTCTCTTCGCTGCCA
>JAGVEU010000410.1 GCA_020057985.1 Calditrichota bacterium
GCATCACCATCTTCCGCGACAGGACTTGCTCCGCTGCTTCCAAGCGGTAGAAATACACTCCGGAAGAGACTTCCGCATTCCATGTCGCTCGCTGATAGCCGGCTGATTGATGGCCGTCAAGTAGCGTGGCAATCTTCTGTCCCATGATATTGAAGACTTCGATCTTCACTTGGCTCGCTTCGGGCAGATAATAGCGGATAGTAGTTGTAGCATTGAAGGGATTCGGATAGTTCTGCTCAAGGACGTAGGTCGTGGGCGGAATGGAATAGCCTTCATGCAGCGTTTGCGGCGGAGTGGGTAAGATGTCACTCACACGCTGAAGCAGATCACTGACGGTGGACATGGCAACTACCGGAATATAGGAATCCAGTCCACTTCGGCTGCTGTCATATTGAGCGCGAAAGGCGGTTACAGCAAAATCGAGCGCGGCATAAATTGAATCAACCGGCGAGGGCGGGTTTGTCATTACCTGCTGATAGGTGGTCAGAGCCGGATCATACTGACTATTCTCCACGAACAGACGAGTGGCAAGAGCATTGGCCGCGGCAACAAACGCGGTGTCTTCAGGATTAGCACTGACGATGTTGCCAAAAAACGTCTGCAAATTCGTGTAGGCGGAATCAATTTGTCGCTGCAAGTCAAACAACCGCGCCGCCGCTGCCATCGCGAGAGCACTGTCCGAATTGCCGGCAATGATTTGCGTGTAGAGGCTCTGGGCAAGCGGTAAGTCTCCTGATCCCTCGGCGGCAAAACCCTGCTCGAATAATGCGCTCACTCCGCCTTGCGACGAACCTTTCACTTCCCCACACTCAGTCTCAGTTGGGCTAACTGAACTCCAACTCCAAACGCTGGCGCTGCTTGGATACAACAATGCCAAAGTCAGAGTCGGATTCCAATAATTGGCGCTGATGTCATGCTTCGGCGGCTTTGTTGACATGTCCGCCAGAAAGTAGCCGGTCGGGCCGACCCAGAAATTGTTCTTACCGTTTTCGATCACCGGATAGGAATCCCACATGGTAATGAGCGTCTTCATGTCGTTGAGAAGACTATTGGCTCCGCCGTTGAGTCCGCCGTCATCCCACAGCACCGGATAACTCTGATTGGACAGTCCGATCTCGCCCTTGTTGTTGTTCTCAAAGTCATTGCAATACAAAACGGGCGAACTGCCAAAGCACTCGAGTCCATACCCGCCATGCGCCCCGCCGTTGTTGTGGATTTCGTTTTCTTTCAGCGAGGCTGCCGCATCCATCGCAAGGATTCCGCTTCTGCCGTTGTTGTGAATCTGACTTTGCTTGATCGTTAAGTCCTGACTGGCAAGCAGGGAAATTCCTTGGTTTTCGTTGTCGTGGATATTGCAAAGCAGGATCATCTGGTTTGCTTGACTCGAACCTTCGTAAACATAAATACCCACGTCGTTGTCAAAGATCTCGCAGTTTGTCAGCGTGACGTCTCCGCTGGTTTTCATAAGTGTGATGCCAGTTGATGCGCCGCTGATTGTACAGTAAGTCAAATCGGCTTGCCCTTCGATTTCGATTCCGTCCCATGGGTCTGACTGGTCGGGAGATACTTTCTCAAAGATGATTTCGTTACCCTCTGAACCGACTGCCGACAGATTTCCTTGCACAATCAATTTTGCTCCCGGCACAAACGACAGCCTTGTCCCGGGTTGAACCGTCACAGACTGACTATACGGAATCGTGACGTCCCCGGAAATAATCCAAGTTCCGGAAACAGACACAGGCAACGAAACTTGCGGCCCCGCCACGTCGAACTCCCACTGCTTCACCACGGTGTGATCAACGCCTTGATCGTTGGAATTGGGAGTCTTGAGAGTGAGGTTTAGAACACGATGGCTCTCTGTCTGCGGATAGATCTGAATGTCCCTGATGTCGTACTCACTGACATGCGAAGTCGGCTCCCACCACTTGGAAAGACTGAACAATGCGGGCGGCATTCCTTCGATGAATGAAGCCATATACAGAGCGGATGTCCCCCCCGGATCTGTTGTCCGAGTGCTGATCCAGCAGAGATTGCTTTCGTGGGGATCGGCCAACACCTTCTTTACTTCCGTATTCAACTCCAGCACTGCCCAATTGCCTTGATTGGTTCGCCGATACAGACGACCGCTGTTGTTCCCGCTGCATCTTCCGCCAATGTACAGTGGCATGTCATCCTCAAACCCCATCGAGATCGTATTGAAATGTGTCGTTGTCCATCCCGTTGGAAGCGATGAGCCGGTTATCTCCGTGAAGTTATTCCCCGCATCATAAGACCTGTATAAGAATCCGCTGACGTCTGACACGGGATACAGAAAATATAAAGCGTTTGTTCCAGCAGAAATGTGTCCGTGAAGCATGTCCGTCTCCAATCCAGCACACTGTGCCGCTTGCCAGTTGCCGGTGGTTCTTCGCCACAACTGATTCGTGTGCCCGTTCTGAGCTTGGCTATTGTCGAACATGATGAAGTCACCAAGCGGACTGGCTGAAGCGTCAGATATGGGCACATGCACTTCGTTGACATCGTCAAACAAGGACACGGAATCCCAATCAAGATAATTAGACGATATGGCGATCCTAACCACGGGACCAGTCTCACCTAATTGATTGTAGACAATCCATGGAACTCCACTCCCTAACTTGTGACGCATTTCGGGATTTGTTGCCCTGTCCTTCTTGCCAAGATAGACGGTACGAGGATGCGGATTAGTTTGAACCTGCTGCACTTGAATCGTAACAGATGAATCATCAGGAAGGATTAGATCTGGAGCATCATCCACGAGTGCGAAGTTAGCAGCATTTCCGTTTGCATAGCAATATTCACTTGACCACGCACGATTCCAATGTTGATAGAGCTGAGGTTCGTAGCTGATTTCGTGCCACGTGAAACTCCAAGTCTGTCCTTGGTCGTTTGTGCTCATGCTCCCCACATAGGTGGCATCCCAGCCCCCAAGTGTTATTTTGCCGCTAAGCATTGTATTCCAGTCTTGAGGCTCGAGTGTGATCTTTCGCAATTCCGGTGCATGGATCGTTTCGCCGGGACCAGAGTTGCCGCTGTACCAATTCAGTCCTTGATCCGGAGAATAGAACAGTCCATTATTGGTGGCAGCAAGTAGAGCGAAGTTTTCGAAGTTCTCAGATTCTAATCCGGATGCTTTCAGATCGTACGGAATCGTTCCGTCGGGAGGTCGAGATTCCGTCTCGATGCGATGCCAATTTGTCACTGAATATCTGTGTAAGTTCACATTCCATACCCAGTTCGCGGCGAAGGCTTGAAAGACTCCATTATCTCCCAAAGCTACTGCATAGACGTTGACATCTGTCCCAATGATCTTCTGGGTGAGTTGCAGATTTA
>JAGVEU010000239.1 GCA_020057985.1 Calditrichota bacterium
ATCGGCTGTCGCTACTGTATGGTTGCCTGCCCATTCGAGGTCCCCGCCTACGAATACAATGAGCCGCTGCATCCCCGCGTTCGCAAATGCACGATGTGTTTCGTTGATAAAATAGCTAAAGGTGAAACTCCGGCCTGCGTGCAAGCCTGCCCAAAGCAAGTGATGACCTTCGGCAAGCGCAACGAACTCATTGATTTTGCGCACGACAAAATTCGCCGCAATCCGGAGACCTATGTCAATCATGTCTATGGTGAGAAGGAAGTCGGCGGTACATGTTGGATGTACTTGTCCGGTGTCCCCTTCGATTTTATCGGAATGAGGACAGATCTTGGCGAGACACCCTACCCCGAATTGACGCTCGGCTTTCTCTCCACTGTGCCGGTAGTGCTCACGGTATGGCCAGTACTCTTCAGTGGCATATACTTGTTCACCCGAAGGCGCAATGAACTCGCTAATCCGGATCCACACCAAAAGACGATCGCCCAGGAGGAGGGAAGATGAGCTACACACAGATTCAGCAAATTCCGACGGGTGTGCGTCTGCGCGAGAAGCTCTTCCTCGGAATGAACTTCCGGGATTATGTCCGTGCGCAGATAACACCCTTCAATATTATCGCGGCTGCAATCCTGGCTGTAGGCATCCCCGTCACCTATCTGCGCTTTACCGAGGGACTGGCGGCAACCACCAACCTGACGGATAACTACCCCTGGGGAATGTGGATCGGTGTGGATGTCTTGTGCGGTGTTGCTTTGGCTGCCGGCGGCTTCACTCTCGGATCTGCAGTTTACTTGTTTGGCATGAAGGAGTATCATCCGATTGTTCGTCCGGCGATACTCACCGGATTTCTTGGCTACTTCTTCGTCATCATTGGTCTGTGCTTTGACCTTGGACGCCCTTGGAGGCTTCCCTACCCGATGTTTGTTTCCTATGGAACCACGTCAGTCATGTTCCTCGTCGGCTGGCATGTTGCGACCTATTTGTCGTGTCAGTTTGTGGAGTTTTGTCCGTCGCTCTTCGAGTGGCTGGGCTGGAAGAAACTCCGTAAGTGGACTGTTGGACTTACTGTGGGAGCCACCATCTTCGGAGTGATTCTCTCCACCCTGCATCAATCGGCGCTCGGCGGACTATTCCTGCTGGCGCCGGGAAAGTTACATCCACTGTGGTATTCACCTTACCTTCCCGTATTCTTCCTTATCTCAGCGATTGCGGCCGGCATCTCGATGGTGATCTTTGAGAGTATGCTGTCCCATCGCTTTTTTTCAAAACAAATCAGCCATCACCACCACGAGAACTTTGATTCCCTGACTATCGGTCTGGGTAAAGCCGGAGCGCTGGTGCTGGCTGCCTACTTCTTTCTGAGAATCATTGGGGTCGCGCATGGAAACCACTGGCACTTGTTGAGTACGTCCTATGGTCTGTGGTTTCTTTTCGAGATCATCGGATTTATTCTCATTCCCTGCTTGACCTATCTGTGGGGAGTACGCAATGAGAATGCCGGTGTGGTAAGATTCGCTGCTCTACATAGTGTACTCGGCATCATTCTGAATCGCGTCAACGTCTCTATGATTGCATTCAACTGGAATCACACCGATCGCTACATTCCAAAATGGACGGAGTTTGTGGTTACGATCTCTATCATCACGGCCGGGATTATCACCTTCCGCTGGATCGTCAATCGCATGCCGATCCTGTGGGAACACCCCGACTACGAGCCGGAATACAAGTAAGCCGCGGAGAGGCTTTTATGGAGATACTTCGATCACTGCATGAATTCATGCTCATGACCAAGGGACGCGAGTACCTGATTGCGGTCGCATTCCTGATTCTATTTGTCTTTTTCTTTAGATTCCTGAACAGTAAGCCCAAGAGAACACGGTAACGCGGCGCGGTATCCTTCGATAAGTCGAAGGCTCCGGCAACTGCGACTGCTGTGAGAAACATCATGTTACGATTATTCAATTATATCTTCGTCCTCGCTGCCTCAGCTACTTTGCTGCTTGCCGGCAGTGCCCCTGCGCAACATTCATCGCATGTGCCCTCTGCGAATGTGGTGTGCTCGGAGTGTCACACCTGTAAGAGTCCGACAACGGATCTTCCGTGTCTACGCGCGTGCCCTCGTCCGCGAGTAAATCTCATGGATCTGGATAAGGGTCCTGAAACTGTTTCGCTCTATGAGCTTGAGAATGAGTATGACGCTGTAACCTTCAATCACAGGCTTCATGCGGAGATGTCAGCCATGGGCGGAGAGTGCTCGAATTGCCATCACTTCAGTGAAGGTGGGACTATTTCTGCATGTAAGGAATGCCATCCGACGACTGGGGTTGAGGATCATCCTCGCCAGCCCGGACTCAAAGGAGCTTACCATCGTCAATGCATGAAATGCCATGAAGAATGGAGTGGAGTTACAAGCTGTGAGATGTGCCATGCCAAAAAAACAACGCCGGGTTCGCCGGCCAAAGAAATGAGTGGCGCCTATGAACAGAAATCGCGCTTCTTTCCACTCATTGAACAACCGGAAAAGAAAGTGTGGCGATCTTCCTATGGCGGCGGGACGGTAGTCACACTTTTCCACAAGCACCACACCGAACGATACGGAATCGAGTGCGCGAGTTGTCACCATGCCGAAGGCTGTGGAAGCTGTCACCGTCAGGGATCAACCACACAAGAAATCCGGCACAGTGAAGAAGCCCTGCATGCCATCTGCAACTCCTGCCATGCTGAAATGAGCTGCACACAATGTCACCTGAAACAGGAAGCGGCTGAGTTTACCCATGATAAGACCGGTTGGCCGCTAAGTGCTAATCATGTATCACTCCCATGCCGCTCGTGCCATGGCAAGCCAACCCACTTTAGCAAACCAAGCCCTGTCTGCAATTCCTGTCATGCGAAGTGGAACCGGGGAAACTTCGATCACAGCCGTGCAGGATTAGTGCTGAGTGAGCCCCACCTCGAAATTGACTGCCAAAGTTGTCATGCCGATCGTGACTTCAATCAAGTGCCCGCTTGTACAGAATGCCACGGAACGGATCTGTCCTTTCCATCGAGTTTACCGGGGAATTATTCTCCTTCTCGAAAGTAGGCTGCGATGTTGCTCGTCCGGCCGAGCGATTACTAGCCAGTACCGTCCTCGGTGCCGGTCAGCAACCAAGCCGGAATCCGTGATCGCAACGCACTTTCGATAGGAGATTGCGATGTTGCTCGTCGAGCCAAGTCATTACTAGCCAGTACCGTCCTCGGTGCTGGTCCGAAACCAAGCCGGAATTCGTGATCGCAACGCACTTTCGAGAAGAGCTGTCCCTGAGTGAGCAACGGGGCTGACAATGTCAGCCCCGTTGTTTCGTCTATTGATAATCTCCGAGGTCCGAAGGGTTTCTTTCATCCTTCATCCCTCATCCTTCATCCCTTCTTAGTTCGCCTTTACTTTTACTCGGTAGAAGTACTTATCGAGCGGCGGAACGGTCGTATCAATGTACGTACTGTCAGTCGTTCCACCGATCGAGTCGGTATCCATTGGAACGAGGTTTATGTCGTTTGAACGATAGACGACATAGCGACGTCCAACAAGCGGATTTCCGTTCGTTGTCGTATTGATATGAGTCCACTTCAGGCGACGACTTCCGGCTGGTGGAGTCCAGTACTGAATTACGAGATTATTCACGGGCAACGGCTGATCCAAGCCCGCGCTGAGGTTGTAAATAGCTGTCTGACTGGCCGATGCCGCATCCACTTTCTCCACTACCAATGAATACCAGTCTGAGCTTGGAGGAGTGTAAGTAAGCACTTCATCGGCGCCATTGCCACCAGAATTAACCGCAGCCACAGCCGATGCGCGACCTTGTGCTCCGAGCGAACTCCGGTGCAGTCGCAAGCCAACGTTCGCCGAGCCGGAGAGCATGTCACACGTGAACGCATAAGCCGTGCCACCGGTGAGCGGGAATTCATAGATGTTGACAAGATTCCCGGCAACCAAAGTATCCGGGTCAGGGACGGACCATGTATCAACATACGAGATTCTTCCCAGCGTATGATCGCTTTCAACGAACATGTTATCAGCGCTGTTATTATAATTTACAACGGCGGGGTAGTAGGTGAATCCACCATAGGTGATCGTATAAGGATAGATTACGTAGTCCATTTGATTGGCGACATAGCCGGAGCCGGTAACATAAGCAGAGAAGCCACTGCTTGTGCCTGAGTAATCCGAATAGGAATACAAGTCATAATCCGCAGAGGATCCCGGAGACAATACCGCCGAAATGCTGGAGATGTTGATCGGGGTGGTCACCGAGAAGCCGTCGTTGTTCCAATAGGTTCCACTGCCATGCAGCGGTGGTGCGCTGCGATTAACTGCCGCATCACGGTTCAGTTCAAGCGGACTCCACACATACTGCTGTGACCACGTGTTGTCGCCTTCATTGGATTCGGCGACCACGTTGGACGTGTCAACGATCGAACCGAGCGTGTGTCTTCCACCGCGAATCGGACCAATGTTGACATTGTTGCTAATGGAATAGTTGAACGGATTTAGCGTGAAGGCCGTGGTCGGACTCAGAACGCGAATGTCATCCAGCGTGATCTTGGTGATAATGCCGGATGGTGCCACAGCGGTTCCCGTGTTCTCTACAGACGTATTCAGGTAGTTAGTGACATTGCCTTGAATCGCTGCCGGAAAAACTGCATTGCCCGTATTGGCATCCGCCGTGTTACGAGCAACCACCGGAGCGTCCCAACCGGGCTGAGCAGGGCTGGGTTGCATGTTGGCTTGTCCCGGACTTTCAAAGTCAAAGGTGTAGAATCCGAACACGCCGTAGCTTTCCGATCCCGACTTCATCACAACGGCTGCATACCATCCGCTCTCGGTGGGCGTAATAATAACATATTCATTGCCGTTTGCGCCCTGCGAGTTGCTGATCCAATCATAGTCATAGTATCCGTAGTAGTCACCGCCCTGTCCGTAAATTGCCAGTGTCAGATCCAGACTATTGGTGACATTAATGGCGCCTACAAAGTACTGCGTGCCCGCAGCCATGTAGATCTCATAGATGTCCATGATCTCGTTACCGCCAAGACTGGTATTGAGCATATACGGCGCATACCATGAATCGCTGTTGCTCTCGTCTCCTTCCACGGCATAGGCATCGGTCGTAGCATCAGAATAGCGAATGGCCTGAAACAATCTTGTAGGCTGGTATCCGACAACATTGCCATTCACGAGAATCAGATCTGTGCCGCCGGAACCGCGTGCGCTTTCCTTTTGGTAGGTATCAAAACCGCTCGTGCTATTGTAGCTATCCGCATAGGAACGCACGTCCACATCATTTCCAGCCTGGGGAAGCACCGCACAACCAAGCCACCATCTGCCTGTTGCAGCGCCACGGAAACCGTCGCCGTTTTGATAGGTCGGACTGCCCCAATTCTTCAAGGGTGGCGCGCTTCTCACTTGATAGCTGTTGGCGGCAGCAAATTGATACGGTGACCAAACAAATTGTCGTGTTATCGAGTTGTTGTTCTCGTTCCACTCGAGGAAGTCATTATTGGGATCCAGATACCACTGCACGCTGTGACGACCACCGCGAACATTATACGGACCATAATTGTTCGCTTCGAAGGCCGAGTTCGCGGCAATTCTTGGCGTCCAATTGAACCAATAGATATAGTCACTGTCCAGATAAAGTTGACTCCACACCTGCGAATTGGTTGCATCAGGAGCAGGAGTGTAGCCGACATTATATCCCGAAACATTCCAGTAGGTCGCGGTCGAATTGCCGGTTAAGTATGTCGTAATCGGGCATGATGCCGGAGTTGCGCCACCCGCGTCACGCGGAGTTACTGCCGCATACCAGCCCGCTCGGTTGTAGGGATAGACGTCAGGTTCAATCCAGTTAATGGCATCTACCAAGTCTGGCCGTTCTCCGATATCGCGAGTTCCAGTCCAAGCTGTCGCGCCAATGTCAAGGGACACACGCATCTGAGCAGGAGTAAGCGTTGTGCCGTATTTGCCCTGCGCAATTCCCTGCAAGTCGTTGCCTGCGGCAACCACGATTGGTGTAGCGCCGGAAGTTCCGCCGAAGGTCGCCGTATAGCGCTGCCGGATGTCGCCACCCGGATTAAAGATGTAGCCATAGCCAGCCGCGTAGATTGCGCTGCCCCAGCCGGAGAGATCGCAGCGGGTTCCATAGTTTGACCAGCATTCGGCGGCTACCGTACCCGGAATGCCCGCCCCTATCAGACATGCGCCCGAATCACGGAACCACCGTTGAAACCGGTTGCCGTACACGGCGTTGTCAAGGTTCATCTGGCCGTTGCCCGCCGCTTCATAGACATTGATGCCGTTGGCCGTATGGGTCTGAATGGCAGCAAAAGTGTCATCCCAATACTCCACCGCAATCATCGAAAACTGATCGCAGTTTCCGCAGCCCATGTCGCAGGTATAACCCGGATCGGGGCCCCAATAGTGAATCTCAATCCAGTAAGACTCCCCTGCAAACAGCAATCCCGCAGCAATATTGAAAGCTGCCACCCATTTCTCATGAAAGTTTCCGGCCTGCATCGGCCACGAGACGCCCTTCGGATGAACGTTGTAGCTTCCGCCCGTAACACCATATCCGTTGTTGCAAGCAGCGACAATCGTTACGCAC
>JAGVEU010000051.1 GCA_020057985.1 Calditrichota bacterium
TCGAAAAGAACTGCCCTCGCTCTACGATCTTTCCAATAGCCACACCGGTCACGACCGTCTTGTAGAAATAAAGCGGGATGCAGTACCACGTCCAGATCTGAGCGCGAGTTACCAGCCAAGCCAAAAAGAGCAATCCAACCCAGAGACCGTATACTCTGACAAACCGAGAATGCTTCCAAGCGATTGGTAGACCAAGAATCATTGAGATAGTCAACAACACTTGGCCGGGATCGCGAAGTGGAAACAATGAGAGCGACAAGATACCTCCAAGTGATCCTGTCGGAGCCGCTTTGACGCGCACTGACTGGGGAATTACGTCACCGTAGTAGAGCCATTCAGCCGCAACACCAACGAGAATAATCACAGCTCCGAGCAAGAACGGTCGCCACGGAAATTTGCGATGCTCATACCAAACAAACGCAAGCAAACTGACGGCAAAAAGGAGTACCTCCGGCCTGACGAAGAAGCAGAGTCCAGCAATCACGGCAGCGGAAGTCATGCGACCATTCAAGGCAAGCATGGTTGCACCAACCGTTCCCAACAGCAACAACGAACTCTCCATTCCACTGACAGCGACTTTGGCAAGATAGAGATCAATGGCAAACAGAGAAACTGTCACAACCGCCGCAAGGTGAAGCCGCTCGCGCCCCAAGTGTCTCAAGATCAGCCACGCAACTCCGACCTCGAATAGGAGTCCGAGGACACGCGAAGCCACCTCAATGCTGATACCAAGTCTGTGTGGTATTGCCAGCAGTAGTCCCCAAATGGGAGTAGTGATCCCTTGAACTCGCTCGCCGATGTTGTAGACAAATCCATTTCCATTTGCAAGATTTGCTGCATAGCGGAAGGTGATGAACGCGTCGTCGTAGAGGTAGAAGGAGTAGATGGAAATGAGGCGGGAGAAGGTGACAGCGGCTAATAGGCAAACGATACCAATAAGGTTTTTGGACCCTGAAGGAGTGTGCGAAGTGTGTGGCATGAAAATGGCTTCAGTGAGTTTCACTCGGTATGTTTCGTGTTACTTTCCCAATACGATCTACGAGGAAGTCAACTTGCTTCACGGAATCTGGAACATGGCTGAGAGACTCGACAAGGATAACATCACCGCCTTTGTAAGAAGGCCCGTAATCATTTATCAAGCCAAGATCCGCATCTCCGGGAAGGGCCATCCATAGCGGTTGTTGATACTCCCCATAGCCCTTTTGGGTCCGCTCTGCTACAAACACCACTCGACGATCGGGTGGGACGGGCAACAACCTCTGAACTTCCTTGCGAAAATTTGCAGCGTTCGAGTGTACCTGCTTGATGCCTGAAACTTTCCCATGAATGGCTGCAATGCTGAACACAAGCCAGACAACAAGCGCACCCGCGAGGACTCGTTTTCTTACCCTTGATCCTTGTTCCCAGAGCGGATATAAGCAATAGCCGAGTAATATCACACCGAAGGCAAGTGAGCGCGACACATTGCCTTCAGTGATGTGATTCATGAGTAACGCGGGGCCTTGATTGCCCAGGAAAAGCAAACAAAGTAATACAGGAATTCTCCATTCCCCTCGCCGAACTCTTATGCGCAAGCCCAATAACTGAAGACTACCAAGCAGACCAACCCACAGCGCGGCGAATACCTTCCAATAGGCTTCACCAAGAGCCACCTTCAGCGTGCTCACCGGTGACAGCAATGCGACGAGAGACAGGCCTACATTCTTGAAGGCATTCCAGCCAAAATGAAGGGCATAATAATCGCCCTGCTTGTACGTTGATAATGGAACGCCGATCATGGAACGAAGCCAAAGGTAGAGCAGCGCGAGCGCAAAGCATACACATACAGACAACGCATAGGTACGGAATATGCGCGGAAGCTTCCAGTCTGTCCGCAGAATCCAAATAAATGCCGGTGTCAGGAACGCAATAACTCCGGCTTCCTTCGCGAGCATGGCCGCGCTTGCAAGACATGCCGAATACAAGACGAACCTCAAAGGTCTGATCTCGCCGTCTCCAAAACGCATGCTTACAAGAAATAAAGTGAGCAGAGCGAGCGAGCACAGTACATCACCCCAGTAGTCAATTTCGGAACTCAGAATTACCAGACATTGATGGAGAAGTAAGACTGCTGCCAAGAGAGCCGCTTGGAAACGAGGCATCCCGATACTACGCACAACAGATATCATGAGACCGGAATAACCGACGATGACAAATAGCTTGAGCAACTGCGAAGCGGCAATGCTATAGTACGAGATGATCTGAGGGAGAACGTTCAGCGGACGCCAGAAAATTCCCGTCTTGGCAGCAAATGCTTGAACTATGGCAGAGAAGATTCCATTCTCTCGCAACAGCGAACCGGCGGTTGCCAACCATGGCCAGTCATCGAAAGCGGGTTCCATCTGCATCGCCTGCGCATAGAGAATAAGATACACACCTGCACAAGATCCAAATAGAACGCTCCCAATAGAGAAGTCGGAGAAATCCCGTCTTAAAAGTGAATTGGGCAGATATACTGTTTCCCGAAAGTAATCCGCCAATGAGCAGTCATTGGCCGCCGAGCAGGGTTAAGGTCTTCCGCAACCCTGCCGAAATCCGAAACCGCAA
>JAGVEU010000373.1 GCA_020057985.1 Calditrichota bacterium
CAGTCTGCACCAGACAGCCTCGATTGGGACAAAAGGTAACTTAGTAAAGTAATGGAAAATCTTGTCAATTGCAAGGCCATACCCTCCATTTGTGCACATCGAGCGTGTAGTAATGGGCAAAACCCACGATATTTGATGTAAACACCTAGTCGCGTTCAGAATCTGAGACCCGTTGTCTGCCAACACAATCCTTCTCTGCGGTGTCCAAAACTGCGGAACCTGATTGAGTATATTTCTAAGTCTATTCCGAGTATACCTCAAATCATAGTTCGAGTCATCCTCTCGAAACTCTATATTGTGTTCTGATAGGTAATTACGAATTTCACTCCGAGTTACATGAAGCGCTGGTCGAATAATGTTTCCACGTCGAACGGGAATATCTGTCCACTCATACCATGGAGCACGAGTGCGCATCCGCATCAGCACAGTTTCCGCGCTGTCATCAAGCGTATGCGCCGTGAGAATCCATGTACAATTGCGCTCCTCAGCCATGTCCGCAAGTGCTTTGTAGCGCAGCAAACGCGCTGCGTGCTCAATCGAGTGTTTTCGCTCTCGCGCACGAGCTTGAGTATCCACCTCCTGAAAGAGAAACTCGACACCAAGGTTTTCAGAAAGGCATTGCACGAACAGAGCATCATCGGCAGAACTGAGTCTAAGCCCATGATTCACATGTCCGACAACAATGCGCGAGCGTTCGTAGCCAAGGCTCTTGTAGAGCAAATGCAGCAAACCCACTGAGTCTGCTCCGCCGGACACAGCGACAAGCATCCGCGATGTGCTGCCAGCCCACGTGTCCAAATTCTGCTTGACTTTTTCTTTCCAATCCATGTCTTGGCAAACCGTCTGGAACTGGTTCTACTAAAGGATAACCCGCCGACTGAGCCGACGGGTCATCACGCAGCATGAACAGATGCACTCACTAAACATCGTAGTAAAGACCAATCTCATAGGGATGCGGACGACGTCGCACTTCGTTATACTCCTCTTCACCCTTCTTCTGCACCCATGTGGAAATGAAGTCCTCAGGGAAGATGCTTCCGATCTTCAGAAACTCGTTATCGTGTGACAGAGCTTCACAGGCTTCCTTGAGCGAGGTCGGTACTTGGTGAATCCGCTCCTGTTCGGCGCGGCTTAACTTCATGACATCCACGTCGAACGGTCCGAAGTTCATCTCGGAGGGATTGAGCTTCTTCTGGATTCCGTCAACACCCGCCAACAATTGAGCGGCTAATGCGAGATACACATTTGAGGTTGCATCCGGTGGACGAAACTCAATCCGCTTCTCATCATGACTTGTCGCATATTTGGGAATGCGAATCGCCGCAGAGCGATTTCCAAGACTGTAGAATAGTCTCACCGGAGCTTCAAAGCCGGGGACCAATCGCTTGTACGAGTTCGTCGAGGGATTCGTGAGCGCGATCAAAGCGGCTCCATGATCGAGCATTCCCGCCACATACGATTTCGCAAGCTCAGAAAGTCCGGCATATCCCTTCTCGTCATAGAAGAGATTCTGCTTTCCTTTCCAGAGCGTCTGATGAAAGTGCATTCCGCTGCCGGCCTCATTGAACAGTGGCTTCGGCATGAACGTGACGGACTTTCCGGCTTGATGAGCGGTCATCTTGACGATGTACTTAATTCGTTGCGCGGCATCTCCAATCTTGGCAAGCGATCCCATCATGATCTCGATCTCAGACTGACCCGGGCCACCCACTTCATGATGATGATAGCGAACAGGAATCCCCGCCTCTTCGATCCGCTGCACCATCAGCGAGCGCAAGTCAAACATGCGATCCATCGGCGGAGTCGCATGGTAGCCTCCCTTCCGCCCGATCTTGTGGCCGAGATTGCCTTCCGCATCCACACCGGAATTCCAATCCGCTTCTTCCGAATCAATCCGGTAGCTCGCCAGATTGACGTCGTTGGCGTATGACACGCGATTGAAAATATAAAACTCAAACTCCGGCGCCCATGAACTCTGATCCGCAATTCCCGAATCTCGCAGATACTGCTCAGCCTTCAGCGCGATGGCTCGAGGATCTCCGACAAAAGGTTCAAGTGTATCTGCTTCATGAACCGAGCAGATAAAGGACAGCGTCTTTGTGGACCAGAACGGATCAGGCAGCGCTGTACTTGGATCAGGCAGCAAAACCATGTCACCCGCTTCCTGCCGCTTGAAGCCGGGAATCGAGGAGCCGTCAAACGCCACGCCCTCGCGAAAGATGCGCTCCGACAACTGCGAGATCGGAATAGTTATATGGTGCCAACCTCCAAAAAGATTCGTAAATTGGAGGTCAACGGTGATGACGTTGTCGGACTTAGCTTTGGTAATTACATCGTGAATGATGTCATTCATTTTATATTGTAAACAAAATAGATTATACGTTGATTAACCAATGATTCTAATTCGTGAAACAAGTTACAAAATGGCTTGCACAATGTCAAATCAGGGCGCGAGAAATGCCTCCGAAAGGAAATAAAAACAAAGCCTCACGGGAGACTATGAGGCTTTTGATAGGTGTAGCGGAGGAGGGATTTGAACCCCCGACACCAGGATTATGATTCCCGTGCTCTGACCAACTGAGCTACTCCGCCATATTCTGGATAAACTTAAATATACGACAATTCCTAAACTCTGTCAAGGCCGGACTTGCCGAAGAATCTTCATGAACTCCTTGACTTTGCGAGAATGCACTGTTAAATTATTGGCTTGATTCATGCGGCAAAACCGACCGAAGTAACTCAAGCGAGGGATTATGGACGACTTTTCAAGTCTTAAAGTACTGGTGACAGGCGGAGCGGGCTTCATTGGCTCGCACCTCTGCGAGGCGCTTATAGCTCGTAGCGCAATCGTGACCGCGCTCGACAACTTCGATCCGTTCTATGACCGAGCCGAAAAAGAGGCGAATCTGAAGTCATGCCTGCAACACAAGAATTTCAGTCTGGTAGAGGGCGACATTCGCGACAGCATGATGGTACGAGCCGTGCTCGGCGAAAGTCAACCATCGCTAATCATTCACCTTGCCGCACGCGCCGGAGTCCGTCCTTCGATTCAAGATCCTGAATTCTATGTGGATGTCAACGTGCGCGGAACGAGTGTGCTCCTCGAAGCGGCTCGAGTGGCCGGCATCCGCAACTTCATCTTCGCCTCATCATCATCAGTCTACGGCAATCAGAATCCAAGCCTTCATCGTTCATCGTTCATCGCTCATCGTTTCCTCGAGTCCGATTCCACCGACTTCCCGCTCTCCCCCTATGGCGCGACCAAGAAAGCCGGCGAACTGCTCTGTCATACTTATCACCACTTGTACGAAATGCCTGTTTGCTGTCTGCGATTCTTTACGGTATACGGCCCGCGCCAGAGACCGGATCTTGCGATTAGAAAATTCACGCAGCTCGCCCTCGATGGCTCAGAGATTCCGATTTATGGTGATGGAAATTCAAGTCGCGACTACACGCACATCAGAGACGTGTTGACCGGAGTGCTGGGCGCGATTCACTGGGTTCAGAAGCAAGAGCCGCAGTTCGGAATTTTCAACCTTGGATCTTCCCGCCCGATTGTGCTGAATGATCTGATTGCGATGATTGAGGAGTTGACTGGTCACAAGATCAAGACGACACACCTTCAAGCCCAAGCGGGTGATGTCGAGCATACCTTCGCTGATACAACTCTTGCCGAATCCGAGCTTGGTTTTCGCCGTGAAGTGGATTTCCGAGAGGGGCTGCGGGAGTTCGTCGAGTGGACGAGGAAGAGAATTGAGAATTAAGAATTATATCACTTCTCTAAAGTGGGTTGCGATGTTGCTCATCAAGCTGAGCTATTACTAGCCAGCACCGTCCTCGGTGCTGGTCCGTAACCGGCCGAAAACCGTGATCGCAACGCACTTGCGGGAAGAACTATGGGTATGAGGAATGAAGAGGCATGGCGTCCTCTCCCCGCCAGAATCTTCGGAGTCGGACACCTCTCTGGAGGCCGTTCTTTCAGATTTTCAGCGTTTCAGCCTTTCAGCGTTTTCTCATGGTCTCTTGAGCCTCTTCTTTCAGCATTTCAGCGTTTCAGCCTTTCAGCGTTTTCCCCAAGTCTTCTCATTATTATACTGTTTCCCGAAAGTAATCCGCCAATGAGCAGTCATTGGCCGCCGAGCAGGGTTAAGGTCTTCCGCAACCCTGCCGAAATCCGAAACCGCAA
>JAGVEU010000049.1 GCA_020057985.1 Calditrichota bacterium
CGAGCACGAATCCGGCGACGATCCCGATGACCGTAAGTGCTATCATGTTCAATAACCTCCAGAAGGTTAGGCAGTTGCTTTTTGTTGTGTCTACTTCTTGCTTTTGTCTGGCTCGGTGACGATGGGATTTCCGCCGTCTGCCATTGTCACGCCCAATCGGGTTGCCGATGGACTTCCGCCAAGCACGAGGCCGGCGACTTCTTTACGGACGCCCATGAATAGTCGCGCGATCATCGTTACCACGATGGCGAGTGAAGCCAGGAGTGGAAGCAGAACGATGGCTACGCCGATGAGCCAGATTATCTGGGCGTACCAGGGAAGATTGACGTAATACATTTTTCTGTCCTTGTTTTGCGTAATTGGTTTTGCGAGATTGCAGATCAATCGTTCTGACATAACTATAAGCAAGTTAAATGCCGCTTTTTTTATTCTTATAATAACAAATACTTAACGTGTTGCTAAGCGTTATTTTTCACAATTAGGTGGTGGTTTTTCCTACAGCAAATGGCGGATATTCCTACACTCGGTCTTCACGGATCAGAGTCAGTCTCCAATTGCAAGTAGTGCCACGCCACAATTTATTGTACTTCATTACTCTGGAAAACAGCTCGAATGTGCTAATGTGACACGTCCAATGTCCAGTTTTTTCGGATAACTCCCAACAGTTAATATCCAGCGGATTGCAACGACGAGCAGACCTGACGAAACTGCACACCAGCACGCAATATATGCGCTTGCACAATGCACAATTGATTGTAAGTGTTTGTTTTTTATACTCGGCACGCCTCTTGCTACTTGCTATAGCAGAACTAAATCCAGTCAAGACTCAATCTTGCGGACGAATTGCAAATCGACAACAAAAGAAAGAGGAGGCGGAATCATGCTGCGGAAAATGATCTTCCTGAGTATCCTCGTTGGATTCATGGCAAGTACTGTGCTCGCAAAGGGCAAAGCCAAAGATCTGTGTAACAGGCCAGTCTTCCTGACTGGTCTTGAGGACGTTCAGGCACGGAGCTGCGCTGACAACTCCAAAATACTCCCATCGCACCTTGATGACTACACCCCGGGTTCAGTGATAGACACGGTGGGAACAACATGGTACGACAATCAGCACAACGGCACCTTTGGCAAAATGACGGCGGTAGACAGTGGAAACTACGTCCACTTCGTTTGGACCAACGGATTGAATTCCGGCATCACACTTCGGCATGTCTATTACAATCTCTGGGATCCATCAACGCATCAGTTCATGATTCCTGGCGGAGGGCAAGTGGACGCCTCAAGTCGGGCCGGTTTCGCGACAGTAGCCGTGAACAGAGAAGGCTTTGCCTTTCCGGCCTTTCATCAAATCAGTGGGCCAAATCCCCTTGCCGCCGTAGCCATTGACTTTCTGCCACGCACCGGAGCTTTCACAGCCTTCCCGATTCCCGGTATCGGAGATGCGCAAATCATCTGGCCAAAAGTCGCAGCGGACTTTCAAGGCAACCTGCATCTTGGAATGACGGAGAACGGAGGCAACGAATTAGATTACTACATCAAAGGATTCCCTCACATCGTAGACGGCATGGGGGAGAGCATCACCTACGACCTTGGTCTTGTGGAATGGGAGACCTCAACATTTGTCACTATGGATGTCGCCGCATCGTGGCACATTCCCCGTGTAGCGGTAGCATGGATTGATGATCCTGACGGAAACGAGAATCCGCCGAACGTCATGGTGCGCATCTCTGAGGATGCGGGTCTGAACTGGGGAACTCCGATCAATGTTACCAACATTCCTCCGATAGATCCCGAGTGCTGTCACAATGGCGGGACTCCTGAAGTTTGCAACGGTGATACGCTTCATCCTTGGATTGATTTATCCGTGATCTTCGACAACCAGGATCAAGTGCACGTTGCCTACACGACTCACGGTTGGTACTACTTCGACGAGAACTGCGATACCGTTATGCAGGGTTATGTCTTCAGCCGGATCCAGCATTGGGACGGAACGGATGAGCAGCACGACTTCGTTCACGAAGCGTGGTACGCGCATTCGAGCGTTGCGCTGGGTACGAACAACCTCATGTGCCATCGTCCCAACTTAGCCATTGATACAACAACCGGCGACTTGTTCTGTTCATTCCAGCAATTTGACAGCGTACAAACCAGCTCGGCGGGCTATCCGCAGGGAGATGCATGGATTGCATCATCAACCGACGGTGGAATGACATGGTACTCGACAAATGTTACTGCCACGGATGGTGGCGTCAACACTCCCGCTGGTCAATGCCGGAGCGAACGAGATATTTGTCTTGCTACGTTTGTGAGCAGCGACACACTTCACCTGTATTACATGCTCGACCGCGATGCCGGATCAGCCCCGTTTAATGAAGGGGTTTACACCTTGAACCCAATGATCTATCAACGAATTCCAGTGAGCGACGTCATGGCTCCGGTTACAGAACTCAGAGCGTTTGTACTCACTGATCTTGCGCTCTATCAGAACTTTCCAAATCCGTTCAATCCCGCAACGAAGATTCAATTCGATTTGAGAGTAGAAGGCCGGATTACGCTCAAGGTATTCGATGTGCTCGGACGCGAGGTTGCCGCACCGCTCAACAGCACATTCGTGTCTGCCGGAACGCACGTCGTAGAATTCGATGGCAGCCGTCTTTCCTCGGGAATCTACTTCTACCGCCTTGAACAGGGCGGCCATCTTGCCACGCGCAAAATGATTCTCATGAAGTGAGAACGTTTGCCTCGTCCACAGGCAGAAAGGCGAGTCCGCGGCTCGCCTTTCGCGACTTTGCCGACGCGGCTATATCCGCCGAGCGGGGTCATCGGTACAGAGGCTCAAAGCACTTGCAAACCCAGACCCTGCCGAAACCAGAATAACGTATTGTTATTACATGATTTACGAATCATTTCAAGACTCCAGAGGCCACAGTAGCCTCTTATTGCCAGACTTCTTTGGCCAAATATGCTATGGAAAGAGAACAGATTCACACTGAAGCCTTGACTTTTCCGTTTCCCTTAGCTAAATTCAAAGGCTGCACAAAGTTGTCCCACTACACCCACAAAAAGAAAAAGGAAGAAATCATGCTGCGGAAAACAGTAGTAATTGTTATCCTGCTCGCACTCGCGGCGAGCCCCGCTTTTGCAAGCGGTAAAGCGAAAGATCTGGTCAGAGGGCCGGTGTTTCTTACCGGTCTGGAAGACGTGCAAAGCAAAAGCTCAGATGCTCCGGAACGAGAACGAACGCGAGGTCTCGACGAATACACTCCCGGTTCAACCCTCGATACTGCCGGAGTGAGCTGGTACGATCTACAGCACAACGGCACCGCGGGCAAGTCCATCGCGGTAGATCGCGAAGGCTACATCCATTATGTCTGGACGAATGGTCTGAACTCGAGCGTCTCACTCCGTCATGTGTACTACAACGTTTGGGATCCCGTATCTCAGGAGTTTACCATTCCGGGCGGCTCGCAAATTGATGCCTCCACTCGTGCTGGATTCGTAACAATTGCCGCCAATAACACCGGATTTGGATTCCCCGCGTTCCATCAGATTCAAGCGGACGTGCCTCATGCCGCTGCGGCTATTGACTTCCTGCCGCGTACCGGAGCCTTCACAACCTTTGAAATCGTCCCTCATGTCGGAGTGGCGCAAATTATCTGGCCCCACGTTCAACTGGATAACGACGGCAACCTGCAGGTGGTCAGCACCGAAAGCGGCGGCGCCGGTCTCGACTACTACAGCAAAGGGATCCCGGAATTCGATGCCGATGGATTTGGGGTTGCCATAGATTGGGGAGTCGGGTTCACGGAATGGTTGCCGGGAACATTTATTACAATGGACGTTGCCACGTCTACGCACAACGACCGCGTCGCAGTCGCCTGGCTTCAGGATCCGGAAGGCGACCATATACCCACAGACGTGATGCTGCGTGTTTCCGAAGACGGCGGACAGAATTGGGGAACTGCGATCAATGTGACTTCTCTATCCATCATTGATACCAATTGTGTGACCAACGGCGGCGACCCCAATATCTGCAACGGAGACACGATGCAGCCGTGGATTGATTTGTCCGTGATTCTTGATCAGCAGGACAATGTCCACATTGCCTTCACAGGTCATGGCTGGTACTACTGGGATGAAACCGGCACGCCTATCATGCAGGGCCTCGTGTTCAGCAACATCTGGCACTGGGATGAAGTA
>JAGVEU010000442.1 GCA_020057985.1 Calditrichota bacterium
TGGGTTGAGAGAACTCCAAAGATACACAATTCCGTGAGGATGTCAAGCCCTTTTTTATCAACGACTTCCCCCCAAAAAAAAACATTGAGACAGTAGTGAACTCGCTTGGGGGGGAGGGGGGTTGAGAGCAAGTTTCTCCGAAATTCCTCTTGCAATTGAATAATAAATGATGTAAATTTGCCCCATGTGTTTCCCCAAGCGTTTGGTATGGCTCTTTGTCATGTGTGTTCCGATGCTGTTCATGTCCTGCAAGGGGTCGTCACCCAAGCTGGTGAAGCGGCAGGAACTGAAGTTCACCGTGGACTCGACCAAACTTGGAGACGAGGTCACATTTGGAGGGATTGCATTCCGGATTCCCAAGGGCTGGCTGCCCGCCGATAGCACGATGCTCTTTACCCTGAAGAAAGTCGCTGGCGGTGAATTCGGCCGTTTTCAGATTGTTCCGCAGGCAGTCTTCCAAGATCCGGCAACCGGCGCGTTTGTGAAAGTGTCACTGTTTGCCAAGCAAATGGCTGCCGGTCAGACTTTTGTCAATTGGGGACGCCAGTACGTGGACGAGTTTCATTCCACGCATCGAAAGATCAGCATGAGCGAAGACTGGATCGGCTTGAGCGGGATGCCAGCGGTTCTGTTAAGCTTCGGCGATACGCAGACGGCACAACTCAAGCTCGCCGTCGAGGGACCCCCGCCCTCTGAACTGAGCTTCAGTATTCCCACGGACTCCTATATCATTCAAAAACGCTCAATCGAATCCTCGATCGGATCAGTCCGCAAATTGTAAATTGCGTTTATCTAATATATACCAAGCGGAAATGGGATTTCCCATTTCAATCGAGAAAACCCAAATCAGGAGAAAAAGAAAATGAAGAAGATTGTTCTTGCTGTGTCGTTGTTGTTTACGCTGTTGTTTCTGGTCGGGTGTACTGCGACAGTCTCAAGAATCCCCGGCACACGTCCCACATGGCTCGATATGAGGCTGGAACGTGCTGACTACTCTATACTTGCTACGGCTACCGGAGAAGCAAGCGGTGAGAGAATTCTGCTGTTCCCAGTTGGACTAAAGAGATACTTCGGTTCCGCTTCGGGCTGGTCAATTGCCACGTTTGGTGACGGTACTATCATCTCGACTGTCAAATCAAACGCGATCTATGAAGCTCTTAAGAAAGTACCGGATGCCGACTTCATGATTGAGCCGCGCTATGAGATGAGTGTGGAAGACTACTTGTTCTATGCCAAAGTAACGATCAAGGTTTCTGGCAAGGCAATAAAGCTAAAGAGCGATTCCGAGCTAAAATAGTTCATCCGAACGCAGAAGCTTGGTCAACTCAAAGGCCGTCTCACACTATGCGAGACGGCCTTTGATCTGAGAGGCTCGACCGTCCTTAGAAGACTGCTTTCGGAAGTGACCGAGAAGAGGTGTGAGTGCGAACGACTACTTGCTCAGGTAGAAACACAGAATTGCTTGGAGGCCATTAGTTCTTATCTTGCTATCTCCCTTGCTGATGTCAGTTAGACCGGCATTATAGCGCAGTTCACCAGCAATACGTGATCCGAGCGGGATAAGCACACCGATATTGAAGCTGACATTGATGTCTGCCAAGCTTGTAAGTTCACCCTCTTGGCTGTACTCCCTATCAGACACCACTGCAGTGGTTTGAATGGTACCATCCCCAGACGATTCAAATTTGTAGCTGTGCTTGGACTTAATGCCGATTTCTGGACCGATCTCGAACATCTTCATCTGGTAGAATGGAGCAATAACGAGCTCGTCTATCTTCACGGTGTATGTGGAGCTACCAAAGTAGGGATCATTATCTGACAATTTATATCCCTTCTGAATGTAGAGGAGATCAACGCGTGCACCTCCCCCCTTTTTTGTTGAGCCTAAGGATATTCCGAATATCATTCCACTTCTTGATTTCGCATCAGAAGATGGCTCGGGATCGAATGTTGCAGATCCGGAATGCTCACCAATTTTAATCGCGATCTGAGTGTCTCCTGCCCAAGATAGAACAGGGATGAATGCAACGAAAAAAATTACCAAGAACGTTCTCTTCATTTGAGTACTCTCCAAAATGTTTTGTTAGACTACTTTGTTCCAGCTTGCAAAAACGTTACAAGATAGCAATATGTCTTGCTATTATCAAGTACTTTCTGATCTGTGCAACGAATCCGTTTCACTACCTGCTCATTGAAGGAGTGTATTCAGTCCAGCAGAGAATGCTGAATCAAATATGACTTGTGGTATCCAATATCCAGACCAATCTTGAACAAGGCTCGCTTCTCAATGATCGTTTCCAACGCATTCAGTTTCAAACACCTATACATCCGTGCAACTTTTTCGCTTGTAGAGCGTCTAATAGAGTCGGACAATACGAGCCGCATTAATGTAAGTAGATATAAAACAATAGGAGTACTCTATTTGAAGAATTGTATTTGGATTTCTCGTAGCCTCTTTGGACTGCCCATCTGGGACAAAAACAGGAGGTTATCAAAATGGGAGGCTTACCTCGATCTCCTCCTGAAAGCGAACTTCCATACCTCGCGAGTTGACATTCGAGGATCTGCAGCAGGACCAACGGGAGTTCGAGGAGTTCGTCAAGCGCAGGCATCCGGAGTCTGATTTTATGAAGCTGGGTCTGGTCAAGGTCTACCACCTCAGGCTTGAGTATCAGGCCATGAAGAAGCGACTCGACTCCCAGTCTGAATCCGACGCCGCCTGATCTTCCCCAGTTTTCCCCTTGTTTAGCAGCAGAATTCTCAGTAACTTATTACCCTTGATCCACTTCGGTCACACCAAGACGTGGATTCCCGCGAAAGCGGGAATCCATGACAGCCATTATTTTGTCGCGGCGGCACTTGTCTCCAAGTGCCCCGCCGCTGAGTTTCATCGTTAGACCGACAATCCTCATAACGGCGGCTTCGAAAGAAATTCTGCCGTGAATGACTGTCGCTGAACGCGGGGCGCTTGGAGACAAGTGCCGCCGCGGAATGTTTTGCTTAGAGGATAAGCCATGATAAACAACTATCTGACTTTCATTCTGCTCGCGATGGCATCAAGCCTGTTCGCACAGCAGCCCGCACCTGAATCTCCCGCGCCAATCAAATTCCCATTCGAAAAATCCAATGCAGTGGTCAAGTATGATTGCACGCAAGTCAACTTGAATGCCGACGGAACCAGTGAGACTCTCAAGCATTACCGGGCGGCGGTGCTCACGGAACGCGGTATTCGGGAGTATGCGCAAGATGTCACCGTCTACAATCTTGGTTATGACACGGTTCAGGTGATCGCCGCCAGAGTTCATCTTCCGTCGGGCAAAGTCATTGAAGTGGACACTTCTGCCATCAAGGATGTGCCCATGCCGGCTTTCGGAAAATTCTTTATGCAGAATGTGCGGGAAAAAATCATCAGCTTTCCTGAACTAACCCCGGGAGCGGAGATCGAAGTGGTCTTCAAGCAAATCACCCGCGAGCCGCCGATGGACGGGCAATTCGATCTTACAGAAGGATTTGAGCACAGCGACCCGATTCAGACCAAGTACGTCGAACTGGCTATGCCGAGCGACAAGAAACTCTACTGGAAAGCCCGCAACGGTGATATTCCGCACTCCGAGATAACGGCCAATAACAAGACCACGCACGTGTGGACACTTCAGAATATGACGCAGATGGTTCCCGAGCCGGGAATGCCCCCCGTACCGGAGGTTACGAAGCTGCTCTTTGCCACCACCGTGAAGGATTGGGAAACCTGGTCGAAGTGGTACGACAATCTCTCCGAGCCGATGATGGTAGCCGATGACGACGTGAAAGCCATGGTCAAGCAGCTCACGGCAGGCAAGACCACGCGTGAAGACAAGATCCGCGAGATTTTCTATTTCTGTTCCAATCAGATCCGCTATGTCGAGACCGCGCTGACCGGCAAAAAAGCCGGCTACAAACCTGAATCAGCTTCAGTCACCTTCCGCAACAAATACGGAGTCTGCCGTGACAAAGCTGCGCTGATGGTCACCATGCTGCGCGAAGCGGGGATTCAATCCGACATCACGCTGATGAACCCCGCGTGGAAGATTGACAAGGATATTGCTGTAGATCAGTTCAACCATGCGATTGTGGCCGTGCATGAGCCGGACGGCAAGACCACCTTCATTGATCCGACTGTCGAAAAGACCAAGGACTATCTGGCCGCCAATGAGCAGGATCGCGGCGTGCTTGTTTGCAACAAGAAGGGTGAGGATCTCACTTTCACACCGGTCGAACCCTCCGAGCAGAATCTGTATGAGATCAAGGCCGAGAGCAAACTCGAGGACGATGGCAAATTCCGCTCGACGGTTACGATCTCGACTCGTGGTTTCCCTGATCTGATTCTGCGCAATATGTTTCAAGCGCGACCGCCAGAAGAACGCGTGAATACGTTCAAGCAGATTGTTCAGAGCTTTTCCCCGACAGCCGTGCTCGACACGTTCATCGTTACCGATCTCATGGATTTCTCCAAGCAGGTGGAAATCAGGCTGCAATTCCATGCAACCGATTATTCGATTCCCGCCGGCAAGTACCTGCTGTTCCAACTCCCCAATCAAGCAAGTGGTTTGGATTTTCTCACCCAGTTCTTCCTGCGTGGCTCGGAATTGACCACGCGCCGCTATGAACTGAAAGTGCCTTCCACATTCGCTGTGCGTGCCGAAGAACAAGTGAGCTATCCCAAAGGCTACAAGATCCGCAGTCTGCCGGAGGAGGTCAACCTGGACTATGGCGATTTCAAGCTCGCGCGCGAGTTTGAGTCTGTCAAAAACGGCCTGCGAGTGAAACGGGTCTTTGACATGCGCTCGCTTCGGATTCCATTGAATCAGTATTCCAAGCTTCAAGAAGCGCTCAAGGCAGAGTCCACCATGGGCAAGGGACAAGTCGTGCTGGAGAAGCAGTAGGGTATCGCGCACCGGAACTCACTCCGCCGAGCAGGATCATGGAGTTCCGAGATCGAGAGCGCATAGAGACTGAGACCCTGCCGTAACGAGCGCACCGGATTTCGGCAGGGTCTGGGCGTGCGAATGCCATGGGACTCTGCACCGATGACCCTGCTCGGCGGAGCAGGGCCCTCTCCGCCGATGGAGGCTGAGACCCTGCTGTAATGTGCGCACCGGATTTCGGCAGGGTCTGGGCGTGCGAATGCCATGGGACTCTGCACCGATGACCCTGCTCGGCGGAGCCGTACATTATCACCGCAACATAGCACCATGCGACGCCGACATTCAGACCTCTCCTTCGCCGGGAGTATTCATTTTGTTACCACAGTTACGCGTGAACGAGGGACATGGTTTGTGCATGAAACGACGTGCAACTCCATCCTTAGATTCATTGAGCGCTGTCGTCAAAGGGCTTCTCTTGACTGCTTTAGCTACGTATTAATGCCCGACCACCTACACCTTCTGTTGTTTCAGAGCGATGCGGGATCACATGTTTCCGACTTCATGCGAGAGCTGAAGAAACTCACTTCTCGCCATGTTCACCCAGAAGAGTACAATGGCAAGACTCTCTGGAATGACCATTACGATGATGTTCCTGTTCCTGGCCTCAACGCGGTTGTGACCAAATTGCAGTACATTCATGCCAATCCTGTCCGCAGGGGACTTGTGCAGACGATTGACGAATACCTTTGGTCGAGTGCCAGAGATTACTTGGGGATTTCAAAGGGAATCATTTTGCTCACGAAGCCGGAACTTATTTTATGAACGTGTGTATGCCTTCTCTGCCGAGCAGGGTCATGAAGTTCCGGCACTGTGAACGTACAGAGACTGAGACCCTGCCGTAATGTGCGCACCGGATTTCGGCAGGGTCTGGGCTTGCGATTGCGAGGGAACTCTGCACCGATGACCCTGCTCGGCGGACAAGTTCCGTAATCTAACGAAAACACAACCCACTCCACCCATGCGATTTCTACTCATCACAGTCTTCTCACTCTTCACCTCACTCTGCATCGCTGATGAGGTCGAGGACCTGATCAAGCAAGCGCCCGGCAAGGAAGCCTATCCACAGGCAGCGGCTTTGGTTCTGTTTGACAGACAGACAGTCACGATTGACAAAGAGGGCAACACAATTCGATCCCGCGAGCGACTCATTAAGCTCCTTGATGAACGCGCGAAGAGCCAATACGGGGATCAATCGGTTCCGTTCAATGCCGATGAAGACACGGTGATTATCACTGTCGCCCGAACGCGCTTGCCAGACGGAAAGTGGATAGAGCCGGAAAAGGATGCCTTTACATTAACTTCCGCTCCGGAAGTGCAGTGGGCTTCGGCTTATTCACAGCTTAAGCAACGCAATGTCTCGTTCCCCGGTCTTGACGTGGGTGCTGTGATGCACTGGAGCTATACGATTCGACCCAAACCCAAATCCGCAAAGGAGAAGGTCAAGGAGAAAGCGGATGCAAAGCGCGCTGGTGGGATCGTGCTCTTTGGCGGATATGATCCGATTCTTGAGAAAACCTGCAAGATCCAAGTTGCAGACGGTCGCGCGATTCGCTATGAGGTTCAGAACTCGGCGGTTGAGCCAAAGACCTCGCATGATGATGCCGTCAAGCAGACAACCTATTTCTGGGAATTGAAGAATCTTGAGCAGATCATTCAGGAACCGAATGCAACGACTTTGGGCTATCTTGTCCCGCGACTCTCATGGACGACGTTCAAAGACTGGGAGTCGCTTGGAAATTTTGTAGCAAGCCGCTTCTGGGAGAAAGTGGATTCATCGCAAGCCGCGATTGAAGGCTATCTGGGTATCACAGCCAAGGAGATTCAGGGCAAGCCTGCTCTGATGCAAGCGGCGATGTGGGTTGCACGCAACATTCGCAACGTGAGCCTTTCACTTGGGCGCGCTGGTTACGAGCCGAATACTGCGGATCGAGTATGGCAAAACAAATACGGCGACCCACGAGACAAGGCTGTATTGCTCTGTGCTCTGTTGCGAGCCTACGGTTATGCTCCGCAGGTTGTGCTTGTTCTCAACGACAATGTTCCGTTTTCTGATCTGCCGGTGCTTGAGCAATTCTCTCATTTGATCATCGCCGTACCCATGGAACAGGATACAATCTGGATTGATCCGACCGCGGAAAACTATCTACCCGGAGCGCTGCCCTATCGTTGCACTTTCGGCATGGGCTGCACGTTAATGGACGGCGCACCGATGCTTCTAAAAGTCCCGGCGGGTTCCATCGAGTCGCGGAGTGTGCGTACCGAAATCAAGGCAACGCTGTCGGCGCTTGGCGATCTGAGTGGTTATGCTGCTTGTCGTCCGTTCGGCGGTTTCGGTGCACGTGCCCGCTCGGTTTTCAAAGATCAGAAGCAGCAGGAGCAGGATATCTTTGCGCAACGGGCAGTCTCCCGAATCTCACAAGGCACAAAGATGACCGAGTTTGTGTTTTCCGACCCGATAGATTTAACTACTAACTTTGTGACCAAACTCGGTTTTCAGTCACCGGGCTACGGAGTCAGGCAGCAGGATATGTTGCTGGTGGAGCTTCCCACGAATCCTTTCGTTTTTGGAACGACAGGTTTCTATCCGAGTTTGCCGGAAGTTCACTATCCGGTTGAACTCCCTCCGCAGTCACGTGCCAGCACTGTAGTGGAACTCACAATCCCTGACAACTTCATCGTGTCCTATCTGCCTCCGCCGCTCATTGTCGAGAATCCATATCTTTCGCTCGTGCTGCAACCGGAGCTTCAGGGCCAGAAGCTGACATGGACACAGACGCTTGAGATCAAAGCCGACATCGTTCCCAAAGCAGACTACGGTATGATTCGAGACGTTTTTGAGCGGCTCTCACTCCAGAAAAACCGACTGGCAATTCTGGAAGAGAAGAAGGCGAGGAAGTAACACCGCAAGCCAAATTTCTACTTCAGTGATTTCGGCAACACGCCCCTCGCTTGGGGGGTAGGGGGGTTGCGAGATGATTACCTTCTATCATGTCCGTCCCGCCGAGCACAGTTTGAGGATTCGTGTGTCCGGCGTTTGACCGGCTTTCCCTTGACAATGTTAAAAGTTTTCCGTAGTTTAAGGCTTAAACTGAACTTGGTGAACTCTCTTCGTCACAAAGCGCAAGCCTTAGTATTTTATGCAGTTATGTAGCTGCTATGGGTTCACAATAGGAACAAACTCCGCCGACATACTTCGTGAAGTTTTGGGCAAAGACCCAAACAATGCAAGAATCGCAGTTGCTTCTCCCTCCCTTATGTCACTTTGAGGTCAGCTTTGTCCGTTTTTAACAACAATATCGTTATCCTCCTCTTGGTCTTTGCCGGAGCTGCTGCCACCGTTGGATTGTTTGTGGCACTCACGCTATTCGTCGGGCCGAAGCGACCGAACCCGACCAAAGCCCTGCCGTTCGAGTGCGGCTTTGCACTTCCCGGTGACGCGCAGCATCCCTTTCCGATCAAATACTATCTCGTCGCCATCCTTTTCATTGTGTTCGACATCGAGGTCGCTTTCATGTACCCGTGGGCGGTTTCTTTCAAGCAGATCGGCATGACTGGCTTTGTTTCGATGATGATCTTTCTGGCGATTTTGCTGGTGGGATTGTATTACGCCTCGAAGAAGCATGTCTTTGACTGGAAGTAAAACGGAACGAAACACGCATGTCCAACAACTACCCGCATCCTTCTGACCTTATAACCGGTTCAGGCAAGCAATTTCAGAACGAGCATTCAGCGGACTTCAGTCCGGCGCTGACTGGCTCAGTCATGACGACGAAGTTCGACAAGCTGCTCGGCTGGGCGCGCAAGTATTCTCTCTTCCAGTATCCATTTGTAACCGCGTGCTGTGGCATGGAGTACATGTCGGTCGCATGTTCGCACTATGATCTTGATCGCTTTGGCGCTGCATTCCCGCGATTCAGCCCCCGTCAAGCCGATGTACTGTGGGTGGTAGGTACGGTGAGTCACAAGCTCGCCCCGCTGATGAAGACTATCTACGACCAGATGGCCGATCCCAAGTGGGTAGTCAGCTTCGGCGCGTGTGCGAGTTGTGGCGGTCCTTACGACAACTATGCCACGGTGCAGGGAATTGACACGATTATTCCGGTGGACATTTACATTGCCGGGTGCCCGCCCCGGCCTGAAGCCGTGCTGGATGGAGTACTCAAGTTGCAGCACATGATACAGAATTCCAAACACGTGTGGAAGTGAAGGCTTTCGTAATGGATAAATTCCCCGAACAAATTGCCATCGAGAAAAAACTACCCAAAGCGATCTTCGATTGGCATAACCAGCACGGCGACCGGACGCTCATCGTCAACGGGTCCCATATTCTTGAGATCTCCCGAATTCTCAAAGAAGACCTTGGCTACGATTATCTCGTAGACATCACCTGTGTGGACTATCTCCCCCGCAAGCCGCGCTTTGAGATCGTCTATCATTACATGAACATGGCCACGAAAGCCGGCCTGCGTGTGAAGATTCAATCCGATGAGCTTCACCCGGAAGTGGCGAGCCTAACTCCGCTCTGGCTAACCGCCAACTGGCTCGAACGCGAGACTTATGATCTCTATGGAGTGCGCTTTACAGGTCATCCGAATCTGAAACGGATTCTACTCTATGAAGGCTTCGAGGGCTATCCGCTCCGCAAGGACTACCCGAAACAGAAACGGCAACCACTGATCGGGCCGAACAACTAAGAATATAACTGTGATGGGAGCCGCTAAGCCTACTTCCATTCGAGAGGAGACCATGTCTGCAAAGGTTATTTCGATGATCAATATGAAAGGTGGGGTTGGAAAGACCACCTTGGCTGTGAACTTAGCATATCAGTTGGCGTATAATGGCTTTGAAAATCGAGTACTCCTTGTGGACGCTGACCCCCAATTCAACGCTACTCAATACTTGCTGTCGAACGATAAGGTGCTCAACCTGTACGCGGAGACCGGAGATTATGGCACCGTACTCGACATCTTCTTACAAACTCCTTTGACTGCAGTCCTGAAGACAGGTGGAAAGTTACCACGGAAGAAGTCGCGCCAAATACCCACTCCAATATATTCGGGAAAGGGGAAACTTGACCTCATCCCCTCTACGTTGAAGTTGATTGAAGTCGAAACGTCCATGAGACAGACAGAAAACCGACTGAAGTTATACTTGGATTCAAAGCGAAATGACCACGATTTCATCATAATAGACTGTCCTCCAACAATTTCGATCTATACTTTGAGTGCTTATTTAGCAAGCGACTATTACCTTGTTCCAGTAAAACCTGATCCGCTGTCAACTATCGGACTTCCTCTTCTGGAGGAAGCCATCGAGAATTATGCAGCCAATTCTGGCCGGAAGGTTCCGCAGATCGGGGTTATTTTCACTATGGTGAGGCGAACGCAGTTAATGAGGGCTGAAATGGCCGGATTGCGCCAGAGTAGTCGTACGATATTTATACTGTTTCCCGAAAGTAATCCGCCAATGAGCAGTCATTGGCCGCCGAGCAGGGTTAAGGTCTTCCGCAACCCTGCCGAAATCCGAAACCGCAA
>JAGVEU010000211.1 GCA_020057985.1 Calditrichota bacterium
ACTTCTGGGATACCATGACCGTATTCATAAGCAGAAAGAAGACATTCGCGTCGTCGTCCTCGTGGATGAGGATCGTGAGGATTGCAAGAAGCTGAAACGGATGTTAGAAAACGAAGCCAAGAAGGCAAAGCTCGTAACGAAGACTGTTTCTGCAGGCCAAAAGAAGTATCACGTTGTGAATCGCATCGCGATAGAAGAACTAGAAGCTTGGTTTTTCGGCGATCTGAGAGCCCTCGAATCCGCGTATCCAAAAGTAGGAAAAGCACTTAGTAATGCAATCAAGAAGAGCAATCCAGATTATATACCTAAGGGTACATGGGAAACTTTGGAGAGAATTCTCAGGAAGGCGGGTTATCACACCGGCGGATTACAGAAAGTGAAGGCGGCACAGGACATCTCCAAGCACATGGAACCAGCCAACAACCGCTCCAACAGCTTTTGCGTCTTCAGGGATGCGTTGCGAGTGCTAAAATAGCAAGGATAGAGCTTATGGTATCAGGTAAAGCGAAC
Organism: Calditrichota bacterium; assembly: GCA_020057985.1. Classification (GTDB taxonomy): domain Bacteria; phylum Electryoneota; class RPQS01; order RPQS01; family RPQS01; genus JAGVEU01. Next base: position 511 of record JAGVEU010000211.1, read on the forward strand.
GCAGAATCCAAAAATGTCTTGATGAAGACGCGATGCTCTGGCTAAAAAATAAACTCTTCCCCTCCGAAACCTTCCAGCAGATTGGCGCAAGCCTTTCTGAACACCGGCTGTTGCTTAAAAACGTCCCCGGATCGCTGCCGATGGTCGTGGCGACGTATTTGAGCGAGGCTTGTCAGCGGCCATTGCTGATTGTGGCGGAAAATCTCGAAGATGCGGAAGAGTATGCCGATGATCTGACAACGCTGCTGGAGGAATCCCCCTCCGTTCACGGGGGAGCGGGGGGGGGACCCTGTCTGCTTCCCGGTCTTCCGATGTTCGGTAGGGAACTCACGGCCATAGAGAAATCCGAGCGGGCGGAGGTGCTCCTTGCGTTCTCCGGTGGCGATCATCCGCTGGTGGTGACCACCGCCGCAGCGTTGCTCGATCCCTTGCCCAAGCCCGGAGCGGTGTCGGCGAACATGTATCAGATCACGAAGGGCGAAACGCTGTCCCGTGACTCGCTCCTTCAGTACTTGGTGGATTCAGGCTACAAGCGCGAGATTTTTGTGGAGGGAGTCGGGCAGTTTGCCGTGCGTGGGGCGGTGGTGGATATCTATCCCTTTGGCAAGACCGAGCCGGTACGGTTGGAGTTTTTTGGCGACGATGTGGACAGCCTGCGCAATTTCGATCCGGTTACACAAAAGTCCACCGGCGAGATCTCTGAAGTTGTACTTGTGGCAGCGGAAATGCCCGATGATCTGAACGCGCACCTGCTGGAGCACTTGCCGGAAAACGCAGTGATCCTCTGGGCGGCAGGCCGAGCCAGTTGGAATGCTGTGAAGAAATCCTTCGATGAAAAAGCCTCTGTCTCGTTTGAAAAAAGATTCCGGCATCTGGCTGTCGAACAACAGGAGGATGAGTTTGAAGAAGAGGATGAAGAGCCACACGATGAGCTAAGCGAAACCGTGCAGCTTGTCGAGGAGGAGGAACTCGATGAGACGATTTTGGGTGTGGATGAAGACACAGGTCGAATGCGCCCAATACATTTGCCCAAATCTCCGAGAGACGGATCGCAATTGTTTGTCACTCCTGATGTGGTGCGAAGGGCGGCGCGGCACTTCACGCAGGTCTTTCTTGAATCCAGTCCGCACTCCGACGGGCACACCATAGACCTTCAAGCCCAGCCGCAGGAACGCTTTGCGGCCAATCTACCCTTGGTGGCGGATCGCTTACAAGAGTATCACGCACAAGGTATTCGCGCGGTGCTGCTCTCCGATTCCGTGCTGGCGGGAGATCGCCTTGCGCAAGTCTTACGCGACCGCGGCTGCCCCGACGAGGCCTTTGAAGTCATCGAAGGCGGCCTCCACCACGGATTCACCGTTCCGGCGGCCAAACTCGCCGTGCTGGTGGATCACGACATTTTCGGACGAATGCGCCGTCGCCGCCGTTTCATGAAGTTCAAGAATGTGGTGCCGCTGCATGATATTGATGCCCTCAAGCCCGGCGATTATGTGGTACATGTGGACTATGGTATCGGCCGCTATCTCGGCATGACCAAGATCGGCGTCGGTGGTTTGCAGCGGGAAGTGCTCAAGATCGAGTATAAAGATGGTGTGACGCTCTTTGTCAAGCTCGAAAACCTTGCACAGGTGCAAAAGTATTCGGGACGCGAGGGCTTTCAACCGCCACTCTCGAAAATCGGCGGCAAGGACTGGCGCGAACTCAAGAAGAAGACCAAGAAGTCGCTGATGTCCATTGCCGAGGACTTGATTTCGCTATATGCCAAACGCAAATCGGCCATCGGGATTCCCTACTCACCGGACACGCCGTGGCAGCGCGAAATGGAAGCCAGTTTCCCCTATGAAGACACTCCCGACCAGCAGAAAGTGGCCGAGGAAGTCAAACAGGACATGGAAAAGGAAACTCCGATGGACAGGCTCATCTGCGGCGATGTCGGCTACGGCAAAACTGAAGTAGCCATGCGTGCCGCCTTCAAAGCCGTGACTGATGGCAAACAGGTAGCTGTGCTGGTTCCGACCACGATTCTCGCGCAACAGCACTACCGCACCTTCCGCGAACGGCTGAAATCCTGGCCAGTGAAAGTGGAAGTCATCTCCCGCTTTCAACATCCCAAAGAGCAACGGCAGAGCCTTAAGAAACTGGCCAATGGAGATGTAGACATTCTGATTGGCACGCACAGGATGCTCTCCAAAGACGTTCAGTTCCGCGATCTTGGCTTGCTTATCGTGGATGAAGAACACCGCTTCGGGGTGGTTCAGAAGGAGAAACTCAAAACTCTGTGCTCCGATATTGATGTGCTTTCCATGAGCGCCACTCCGATTCCGCGCACGCTCCACATGTCGCTCATGGGCGCACGCGACCTCTCGCAGATCAGCACTCCGCCGCCGAACAGACAGCCGATTGAGACCGATGTCGTGCCGTTCTCGGAGAAAGTGATCAAAGACG
>JAGVEU010000255.1 GCA_020057985.1 Calditrichota bacterium
AAGGGTCCGTCCGATGTCGCGGCTGAATACAGCTTGTACTCCGGCGCTCCGGTTGGAGTCCAGCGGAATACCAGTTCGTCTGTTGCCTGCAAGTAACGAATCGTAAGCGCCGTCGGAGCTTCCAGCGCGCCGACGTTAAACGTCACCGGCATATTCGTAGGATCTTCATCCGGATCATTGCTAGAAATTACAAGCTCACCGGTGTACGATCCCATCGGTAGATCCCACGCATTGAAATTCAATGTGATATCCGCACATTGTCCCGGCTCAAGCTGTTCCGTCAATGCGCCGGTTAGAGTCATCCACTGCGTGGCAGCCTGAATCCGAATCGCGAAGTTATCCTGGAGATACAGTGTGTCGCAGACTACCTCCAAAGCAATGGTTCCCGTCTCATTCTGGATGCCTACAAAACTGCTGGAGACACCGGAGAATCCTCCGGTACCCAGTGTGAGGTACTGCAACAGCATTTGGCCGTTCTGATAGATGATGGCTTGATAAGTATATACATCCAGCGGGTCGCCGCTGATGTGATGAATGGCATCCCACTCCACAACGAAGCGACCGTTGGGAGCATCGTTATAGTAGTAAATAGTGCCTCCATAACCGATGTACATATCATCCCAGAACGGCGCAATCATCGCAAGCGGCCCTGAGAAGGGACTGGGCAGGTCGCAGTCATCATTGTAATAGGATGCATCGGCTGGACCAAAGTGAATATTGCCATTCGAGGAGATGTTCACGGATGAGTAGTCCACACCATAGAAGCTGAACGTGAACGGCAACGTGACAGCCACAGTCTGATCGTCAAAGCTGAGACCTGAGTTCGTGCCGATGCCGTTGATCTCGAACCAGCTAAACACCGGGCCGTTGGGTTCATTGGAGTCTATCCAGTTATACCCAAAGTCATCCGGGCCGCCCTGATCGTCGAGCAGATCACGATTACTGTTGTGCTGTGGCGTACGTGATGCATCCGCCGCTATCGGCTTCTTGCCAAGACGGATCGCTTCAATGAGATCAATCTGCGCCTTGGTCATTTCCATAACGCTCGGCATGACAATCGTCGCTGCCGCGGCGGCCGGAGTGAACTGCGTGAAATCAACCGAGTAGCGAAGTGGACAAACACCGTTGTTGCAGATCTGAACGACTTCGGTGTCCGTTCCGCCGATGGGTGCACTGCCGGTAACACTCGCCGGAGTAACCGTAATGTCAGGATTGCCTTCGCAGCCGGGACCTGTGGTGAACATGATTGCCCGACCCTGCTGCATTCCAAACGCATGACCTTGCATGACGTTATTGCATTGATACAAGAGGTAGGTTCCGCCGTTGAGCGCCTGAATGCCCACTGTATTGCTGGTGATCAGTGAAAGGCTATTGTACTGGAATAAGAGATCGTTATCCCCGGTCGCCGTCGGATAGAAGGCTGCATCGTAAATAATGACTTGGAAGCTCTCCATATTGCCTTCGCCGCAGCAGTGACAAGTGTTGTACCACTCGACCACGAGCCAATTGTTGGCGGCGTCATAGTAGGTTACCACATCTGCCGTCGAGCACGCTGTGTAGAGATCATCCCAGAACGGATAGGCGCCTGCCGGCATGAACGTTGCCGGGAAACATGAATTGCTGTAGGTAGAGGCACCACCAGAGAAGGTCACATAGCCGTTTGATCCGATGTAATAGGACGTATATACGGTTCCATAGAATTGGAAACCGAACGGGAAGGCATACGGGCCGCTGTAGCAGTCGTCGCAAGCCTGCGGATCAATCGTACCTGAACCACCCTCGCTCGGGTGAATTCCCTGCCATGCGTATATCGGACCGCCGCCGTCCACATTCTCACAAGCATAATAGCCGTATGGATCCGGCTGAGAACACAAAGCGCGCGGATCGGAAACTAGCACGAAGTCCTGAGTTGTTGTGCCACCGGAAGCGATTACTACATTGGCATTGCCCGGAGCGCAACCGCCAAAGACCACCTGTACGGAATAATTACCAGCCGGCAGCGTAGTAAACTGATAGAAGCCAGCTCCGTTTGTAGTCGTCGGAGGAGGAGTCACTGGTCCGCCCGACAACGTCACCGTCGAACCAACCGCCGGGCCGCCTTCGCACGCAGTAACAGTTCCTTGCAGAGTTCCGGGGGCTGCGAGTGTGAGATTCACGGTGATCGTCTGTGCTTCAGCAACTACGTTACCATTCGACTGAACCGCCGAACAGACATTATTCGAAGCGCCGACATTGTAAGTTCCTGCCACGACAAGCTGATAATAGTTTCCACTGCCGTCAGCCACAATATTTGGATACGAGGAACCGGGGAAGGATACAATTGCGCCAGCCGCCGGACCACCGGTGCAATGGGTGATCGTTCCCTGAATGGCCGTCGGCGCCCGCAGAGTCAGGTTAACGGTAGTAGTTACATTCTCCTGAACCACATTGCCATCCGATTGCGAATACGTACAAGGTAGCAAGTCCGCTCGCACACTATACGTGCCCGGTATGACATTGACAGAATAGAAGCCGGCGCCATTCGCTGTAACCGCCGGATAAAATGAACCCGGAAAGGAAACCGAAGCGCCAGACGCAGGGTTGCCGTAGCAATCAGTTACCGTGCCGGAAAGAGTTCCAAAGGCTGGCGAGGTCGAACCACCGTAAGTAATCACGCGGCTGTTCACCAAGCCCTGAGCATTGGGATCCAGTGAGTTGTTGTAGACGTACTGATTTGCAATCGAGCCGCTCTGCACACCAATGGTATTTGAGCCTGGGGTAACGACAGTTTGATACTGAATGCGAATTTGACTGTCACCGTTCGGCCCGGGATTAGTTGCGACATTGTAGAGCCAGAGCTGAAAGGTCTCCGGATTGCCGCTTGGATAATGGTCAACCGCCCGCCACTCAATAATGAATGCGTTTTCAGAGACATGATAGTAAGTGCTGATATCACCACTAATGACGTTCAGGTCATCCCAAAATGCACAAATCGCATGTCCCAAACTGGCGTAAGGCAACGCGCCATTTGTGTAGGTCGCATTGCCGGCATCAAACGTAACAAATCCGTTTGTCCCTACGTACGCAGTTGTGTAGTTCGCGCCATAAAGTCTGAACGTAAAGGGTATGGCCAACGTGCCATAACTGTCATCACCCGTGATTCCGCTCAGCGCTCCAGGGCCGCCCGCATTCGGAGAAACCTCAAACCATGCGTAAGTCGGGCCGCCGGTATCGCCATCTTCGCAAGCAACATATCCGCCGGCGTCTGCCGCGCTGCACTGAAAGCGAGGATCAGCAGGAAGCGTAAAGTTCTGGGTCGTATTAACGCCCACAACCACGCCTGTCACCGTCTGCGAGCCGCAGCCTGAACCTGATGCGCGCATGTCATACGTTCCCTGCGGCAGAGTGATGCTGTAAAGACCGTTGACATCCGTCGTGTCCGACGGAACCGGTGCATTTAGAATCGCAACAATGGCTCCCACTGCTGGATTGCCAAAGCAATCATTCACGGAACCGGAAACCGTGCCCTGCGGGGCATTTTGCAACGTAACATCCTGAAATGTCGTGTCTCCGGTGACCACATTTAGACCTGCAACCTGCTGGGCTACATATCCAAACTTGGAGTACTCAAGCGTATAAGTGCCTGCCTGCAAGGGAAGATAATACTGACCGCTCGCATTGGTCAAAGTCTGCTGGGCGCCTGCGGCATTCTTCACCAACGCGCCTGACAACGGATTCGAAGAAGCATCCCGTACTACACCGGCAATCCGGCCCAAGTTGGATACGGAAAGTACCGCCTGATAGCAGTCAATGAAACCCCATCCAAAAACGTTGTCTTCGCCCGCCGCGCCTTCATCAAGCGCGGTACTCATCAACGCATTCTTAATGGTTGTCGGATCGCAATCCGGGCAAGCCTCACGCATCAAGGCTACGCAACCGGCAACGTGCGGACCAGCCATCGAAGTTCCCGAATACGTGCCGTTATATCCGCCGCCCGGAACCGAGGAGTATACATCCACACCGGGAGCTGAAACTTCCGGCTTGATCGCGCCGGGGTTCGGTGCACAAGGGGTCGGACCTTGACTGGAAAAAGAAGCGATGGGGTATGGCCATCCGTAGTTTGTGGCATCCACTGCGCCCACCGAGAAAATTTGGGTTGTATTCAGTTGGTAAATCGCTGGGCTGCGAAGGCCGCTTGTGCTCTCATTGCCCGCGCTCCAAGTTACCACTGTTCCGCCGGTCTCGCAGTTCAAAATCACGGTGTTCCAGAAGTCAAAGCACTGCGCATAGCCAAGTCCGGTGAACACGCCCCAGGAGTTCTGCACGACGTCCGGTACTGCGGCCACGTCATGCGTAATCGTGTCCGGATTCGTGAACCACTGATAGGTGCGAATAATATCGTTGTCAAAATCTGCGCTAACGCCCTGATTGATCGCGTTATTGGCAATCCACCGGGCATTGGGTGCGCAGCCAATCCAAATCGTATCCGCGCCGCTGATGGCTCGCCCTGTAATCGTTCCCATGACGTGTGTTCCGTGTCCATAGCCATCATTGGGTGTTGTGGTGTTGGTTCCAAGATTATCCATCCAGCACTGCCACCACGGTGCAAAATTGCCCCGCCAACGAGCAGCCAGCGCAGGATGTGTCCCGTCAACGCCGGTATCGCAGTTCCCGACAATCACTCCTTGGCCGGTGATTCCAAGTTCTTCCGCAACGCGAAGCGCGCCGATGGCAACAATGCCCGGCGGAACCGTTCGCGTATCCAGCGAATTGCGGTCGCGACCGATGTCCTCGCCGCCCTTAACAGGGCCGCGCCGAATCGGTTCAATGAGTTCAGCCCGGAAGTTCTCTGTACAATACTTGATGTCGCCGCGTGAACGCAGAGATTCAATGAATTCGCGTGTTGCCGACACCACAAATAGGTTTTCAATCCAATAGGCCGTATACCCTTTGATCTTTCCATCTACCATGGCTGCATCCAATTCAGACCTGAATTTAGGTTGCGTGGACTCAGCATTGTACTTCAAGGCAAAAAGTACCTCTTTATGCCGGGTTGACCGGTCGGCGCGCTCGTCATGAAGCTTCTCATCAAGTGCCCTAATATCTATCGGACTCTCCAAAATAATAATGGCGCTTACAAAATCTGAAGCGCCTGCCTGAGCCAGTTCATAATCAAGTGCTGGAGAAAACTCCGCCGCAACTGCATTTGAACCAACCATTGCTGCTCCCAGGAACAGCAAAAACATCCAAAACATGTTCCGTGCCTTCATAGAAATCTTCCTCTGTGTTTGACTTACCTACCCATTCGGATCATCCAAAAACTGAAAAGCGGACATCGTAATAATATAAGTGCCCTTTGTTACAGCCGCAAGTACAAAGTGAAAGTTATTATAGAGCGACACCCTTCCCAATGTTTGGGCTACCCCTATATTTTGAAACAACTTAAGAAATTCAAGTGGGACACCCGCGTGCGTTCCTGCCAAAGAAAGAGGCAATCGCTCTTCTCTGCCTCCCTTTCTGCCTTACCCGTTGGACATTGTGAAGATTAGAGCATTCAAGCCGACCTGCCTGCGTCATTCTCGTCAAAACTCGTCAACCTCCGGCAAAAAATACGGATTGCTTCCGGCTATTCGAAAAAAATTCCACCATCCGCCTATCATAATAGTCGTTATAGTCGTTCCCGAATGTAGATTGGGATGCCGATCTTGTTTCCCTCTGTTGACGGGGGGGACAAAGGAGGGTTCTTGATGACAACTTACTTTTAAGAAACCGTATAAATCCATTTCCACGAACAGTCCGCAAGACACTCATAATAGCACGTAATCTCAAGTGTACATTCTGCTATTCTGATTACAGCAAGGCGAGACTCATCTTTTTTTTCTTCTGTTAAGCGACAGGTTCGCATTTCACGTCAACCATAAATCGCACTCTTCAAATCCGATTTCTCTTGGAACGGCTCTTGCCATGAAATTTTCTGATTTGTTTTGCAACTGATCAGGATGAGCATACCCACGCTTTCCGCATATACCCGCTAAAGAACCCGTTCACGCTGATACGGAAGAAACAGTAGCGTACTCTCAGTATCAAGTAGGCAGAATCTGCGACCATTCTCCGTGATTGAAATACGAACGAGTCAGTGTTGATAGTGCTGACCCAGACCATGGACACTGTTCATCTATTCCGAATATATACATACAACACCATCTGTTTCAGTTATACACTGTTTTTGTTCTTAACATCTTCTCACAGATAAATGGAGTGCTTATTGCGCAGCCCATGCTAACACCTTTGCGTCTGTGAAAATGGCCCGGATTGCTTCAGTGCCTGTTGAAACAGAAATCACCGATATTGTGGGTCAGTCAAACTACTTAGATAGCTCGACGCACACAAAATAAGGGGCGTAAAGGAACATCCTGATCGTGTATGAGGACCAGATATGAAAACCAGTCGCAATTATACCATTAAATGGGTCGCAGCCGCTGCCGGATTATTGACCGTATTGCTCTTCTTCGTGACGAGCCAGGTCAAACGGAAGGCTGAAGCACAATTTGTCGAAAACCACGAGGCTCAGACGATGATATATTGCCGGATGCTTGCCTCTAACTTAGACAATCATCTGACTCATCTTGCGAGCGCTGTGGTCTCTTTGTCAGCAATCCACAGCGTTGAGCAAATGGAACTCGACAACCTCGAAAACGACTTGGCTTCTTATGCACGTGCTCACTCCCCGGTTGTGCGCAGCATCTTCATCACAGACAACGTTGGAAGTCTGGTCTTCTGCACGTCACCGCCCAGTACGATGAAACCAGTGATTGCAGTATCACAAATGAACTGGCTGAGAGATGTCGCGAGTCAGGGGAAAGCAATGGCAATCCCCATCGACATGTCCGATCCAAACCATCTGAACGAAGCTGAGTCAGACCATCCTTTCCATCTGTTCATTTTTGCACCAGTTTTTCAAACGGCAGGAGATAAATATCACAGGATTCCAAGTGGTCAGTTCGTCGGGTTTGCCGGCTTCGAGATCGAGATTGAACTGCTGGTTTCACAATCCGTCAGTAAGGCATATCTTCCACAGAGATCTATCATTAGCATATTTGATGAGCAAGGACAGTTCGTATTCTGCTCCGAAAAAACATCCATGTTGGATCTGAGACGCATGCATAGAGAGAGCGATTGCAAAGAGTGTCATCAGAATGGCCAAGCGCTGTCAAGGATGATCTCGGGCGAAGCGGGTGTCGGCGAATTCGCAATGCCCGATCACCAGCCAAGGACTGCTGCGTTTGTCCCCATCGGCACGTCCGGCCTAAAATGGTCAATCATAATCTCCACGCCCACGCTCGAAGTGCTTGCATTCACTCGCACCCTCTCAAACCAGTACTTGGGTATATTCGGCGGGATAGTCTTTCTCATCCTCCTCTGTGGATGGATTCTGCGACAGTCTGAGCGACGACGGATAAGACTCAGCGCTCTGAGCGAGAATCTCACAGAAGTAACAGAGATCAAAGAGGCTCTGGAGAAAGATATTTCGGAGCGCAAACAAGCGGAGGAGGCTCTGCGGGAAAGTGAAGAACTCTATCGTTCCCTGTTCGAGAACATGCTGAACGGATTCGCGTACTGCAGGATGATTTTCGAGCAAGAACGACCTCGCGATTTCGTCTACCTGAGAGTCAACAGCACCTTCGAGACCCTGACAGGTTTGAAAAACGTTGTCGGGAAGAGAGTATCCGAAGTTATTCCCGGAATCCAAGAGTCGGACCAAGAGCTGTTTGAAATATATGGCAGGGTGGCCTTGACCGGCAAACCCGAGAAATTCGAGATCTTTGTTGAAGCTCTGAACATGTGGTTTTCAATCTCCGTGTACAGCCCCAAGCGAGAACATTTTGTGGCTGTGTTTGATGTAATCACCGAGCGCAAACAGGCGGAGGAGGCGCTGCGAGAGAGCGAGGAGCATTTCCGAACGGTCGCCGATCACACGTATGAGTGGGAGTACTGGGTCGCTCCCGACAACAGGCTTCTCTTTGTCTCACCGTCTTGCGAACGGATCTCCGGCTATCGAGCTTCAGAGTTCCTTGAGGATGCCAAACTTCTCCAGCGCATTGTCCACCCTGACGACGCCGACTTGGTGTCCCAACATTTTAGCTGCGTTGGAGATGCGAAAGACAAAGCGGCTGAAGTAGATTTTCGCATTATCACTAAGGATAACGAAGTGCGCTGGATCACCCACTGCTGTGTGGCGGTGTTCAGCCGCGATGGTTGCTATCTTGGTCGCCGCGCTTCCAACCGCGACATAACCGCGCGCAGGCAGGCGGAGGACAGGCGGAGGAAGAACGCGAAAAACTGGAGGCTCAGTTGCGGCAGGCTCAAAAGTTGGAGACGGTCGGGACGCTTGCAGGTGGAATTGCCCATGACTTCAATAACATCTTGACTCCGATCATGGTCTACACTGAGATGGCAGTCATGAGTCTCGGTGAAGGTCATCCTCTGCGCGAGGATCTTGAGCACGTCATTGCGGGGGCTAATCGAGCCAAGGATCTGGTGAAACAAATCCTGGCCTTCAGCCGTCAATCGGAACACGAGCGAATCTCAATCGAACTCACACCGATCGTCAAAGAGGCTCTAAAGCTCATGCATGCCTCGCTCCCGGCAACCATTGCTATTCGTGAATACATCAAGTCCGGCTGTGGTGAAGTGCTTGCCGATCCTTCGCAGATCCATCAGGTGCTGATGAATCTGTGCACCAATGCATCCCATGCTATGCGCGAAAACGGCGGCGAATTGAGTGTGTCTCTTGAGGCGGTCACACTCCCTGA
>JAGVEU010000048.1 GCA_020057985.1 Calditrichota bacterium
GAAATCGCCCTGATCGCCAAAGCGATAGTATATTGTTGCCGCAACAACTCCTGAGTCGTCAGTGATCGTGACAAAGACTGTAACCGCATCAAGTTCAGTCGGTTGCTGCGGCGAGCTCTGCGGATCTGCAATAGTTGGAGGACGATTGGTTACGGAACCAATGTCGCTTTCAGATCGTGGATTGACTGTGAAGACATTATTAGAGACTGTAACAATGCCTCGCAGAAACAACAGAGTATCGCTATCCTGAGGCTGAAATCCCGGAACCCAGCATCGGCTAACTGTCGCGGGGCCTGATCCATCGTTAATTGTAAAGGTTAAGGTCTGAATGTTGGAAACTACAACAGAATCTAACTCGATGAGCACACCTTCTGCTGGTTCGCCAATTAGCCCAGTATTTGTGACAATAGGAGCAACTGTTCCTTGGTCAGGAATGCGCGAGAAAAGGCTGATGGTCTCTAGACGTGTTTGGGTACTGCGCTCTCGCACGATAGCTTGGAAATGAACGGAGTCACCGATCATCAAATAGCGAGCGACGTTATCCCAGACGTATACGCCGCTCCACAATCCACCACTATGGTCAGCAATGAAATAGTGACTGGAGTCGTTACCGAATGCAGTCCCAGTGACAATTCCGCCAGTAGTCACTACGGAGTCTTTGTACGGCGAATCACCGGATGAGCTGTCCGTGAACTGAATGTCATGGACAGAAATGTCCTGCGACATAGCATAAGTCGCTGTTAATAAAATAATTAGAAAGAGAAGTAGAGATCGGTGCATTCGGTTAGTAGGTGTGGAACTGGTTGGCAGTAGAAAATCACTTTTTAAACCGAAAAGATAGCACTTTTTCGCCGGACTTTCAAGTCATAAGCTGCTTATTTTGCCTCAAGTTAGGCCTCTGAAATAGGAAATAAAAGTGATTGCAAATGTTACGGCAAATGAGTAACTTTAGGAGTCATGGAAGAGAATATGCTTTAGAAGTCAGATTGCTATTTAATTTGTTGTTATTATTGTGTTTACTTCTGCTCAGTGGGGAAGCGGTTGCTGATACCCTTGTACAGGACGCAGAGAAATTCACGCAGTACTGGGCGTTAATCGAGACCGGTGACACGACCGCGGCGAATAAGATCCTCGCGAATCTCGGTGAGTATAATGGAGACCGTGCGGAGAAAATGGCGAATTTCTTTTTTGCCTATTTGTCCTCTCACTCCGGAGGCTATGAGAATGTGCCCGCCTATATAGCACTCGGCGTTCCAGCAGAACTTGCCGATCATGCCGCCTGGTTGCGTGCTGACGCTTTGGCAAGAGCCGGACAAACCGGAGTCGCAGCGGAATATTGGCTGCAACTGGCTTTGGACTCCAACTCCGTGTATCAATCGGATGCGCTCTCTCGCTTGGCTGTTCTGTCCAAAGAGTCAGGGAACCTCGATTCGCTCATCCAACTAACTCGTCTGTTCGAAGCTCTTGAGTCTCCGGTTACTGAGCAGCAGAGTATCGGAATTCTCGTTGCCGAGGCGTTGGCTGAGGCGCAAGAGCATGAGCAGGCAGTTGATCGTTTGTGGTCTGCCTACATTAGTGAGCCGCAGTCTGAGGAGGGCAAGCAAACCAAGGATATGCTTGACGAGTACGAAAAAACGTATCGCTTCACTCCGCGTGAAGAGACCTTCGAGGAATTCGTTACCGAGTTGGAGAATCTGAGAAGCTCCGCTTATTTGAGCGCCGGACTCAGAAGAGTAGAAGATATTCTGAAAACAGGACGTTGGAATGAGCATAGCGACCTTCTGCTGTTTTTTCAAGGGCGCTTTCAGTCGTTGCTCCGCGAGCACAAGAGTGCGATCCAGACTCTTAGTCTTCAGCTATCGGCCTATCCGGTCAGTCCTTATCGCAGTGAAGCCTTGTTTTTCCAGGCGAAGTCTGCATACCTTTCTGATCAGGATTCGATCGCGCTGGCTGCATTTCATGAACTGTTCACTACCTGCAAGGATTCACTTCTGCTCGGACAAGCGTACGAACTCAAGGGGATCATGGACATGGATCGCGGGCATCCGATGGCGGCTGCGGCAGCTTTCAAAGATTGGAAGGCTTGTACCATAGACACAGAATCGGAGGACGACTGTTTATGGCGACTTGGTTGGGCATTGTGGGAATCCAAAGACTACAAGGAGGCTGTTCAGGTTTGGCAAGAGCTTGATGAGTTTGATTCGGAGTCTGACTATGGTCCCGCGGCTCGCTACTGGTCTTCACGTGCATTGGAAAAGTGTGATCGGTTTCAAGATGCGAAAGAGCGATACCAGAGTCTCGCCCGTGAGTTTCCCCATTCATATTATTCCGTAATCTTGCGGGATTCAGAGCAATCCTCCGATTCACTTGAGTCCCTGCACTGGTCTGCTTACACTCTGGACAGTCTCTGGAACTCCGGCGGAATCCATGCAAGAAGATTTGCACTGCTTGCTGCCATGAGGCTGCCGGAACTTGCACTGATGGAATGGTTGCCTGCCAAGATGGAGTTATCGGCCTCAGCTTCGTTTAGTTGGTGGAAAGTGCAATGCTATCTGTGGAAAGGAGATCGGACCTCTGCATGGCGAACTGTTCTAAAAGAAATGCGGCTGTTCATGATTTCCGGGGGGAATGACATCCCGTCTGAATTCTGGTCTCTGGCTTACCCGCTCGACTATGATCCGTTGATCCTGAAGCTAAGTGCGGAGTTCAAGCTTGATCCTTATCTGATGATGGGATTGATCTGCCAAGAAAGCCACTATGAGGAGCAGATTGTCAGTCCGGCGGGCGCAGTTGGCTTGATGCAACTCATGCCAAAAACTGCTCGGATTGAAGCCAAGAAACTTAATCGCTCCTATTCCTATGATCGGTTGTCGAATGCCGAGTACAATCTGCATCTCGGCAC
>JAGVEU010000290.1 GCA_020057985.1 Calditrichota bacterium
CGGCCAAGGGACGGTTTCCACACAAACGAACTATTCCTTCGAAGATGTCACTGTCGTTTCCGGAGCCACGTATGCCTATCGGTTGCTCGCTGAAGACACCAACGGGGAACTGAATGAACTCAGCTTAACCACAGTAAACTACTCCCCGCCGAACTCTGATGTTGTCACGGAATACAGGCTCGTGGGAAACTATCCAAATCCATTCAACCCAAGCACGCGGTTGCTGATTGAACTTGCGGAGACGAGCACGATCTCCCTCGATGTCTTTGATGTAAGCGGACGATTTGTGCAGACTCTCGCTTCAGGCTCTTACGATGCCGGATCTCATCGTGTCGAGTTTCAGGCCGCCGGACTTCCCTCTGGAGTCTATCTGGCTCGGCTTAGTGGAGTTTTTGGTACCCGCGTCATGAAAATGATGCTGCTGAAATAACTTTCGCGGATTGTAGAAGTGCAAACAGGTGCAGCTTGTTGTGGCTGCACCTGTTTTTTGCACGGGCAATGTTTTCGATTTTCGTCCTCCGGTATCTTCCCTCATCACTGGCCCTTTCCTTGCTCTTTACTTTGAACCGACGACAACGTTTTGTTAAACGATAGGAGCAGAATATCAGCACGGCATTTTCCACTGATTTGACGAAGCGCGCTCACGCCAAGAGCAGAAGCGATTGCCGGGTGTTGCTGCTTGCAAACCGGAACGTCTGGTCAGAGAACTTCTCGCAACTCTGCTTTGAGCAAGACTGGTCCCTGCTGCGAGTCAACACAGCCATTGAAGCGCTATCACAGATTCACGAGTTTCAGCCACATTTGCTGGTGGTGAATGAATACGGGGATGATCTTTCGCTCGAGGAGATTGCGGATGCGCTGCGGATTCCCCGACTTGTTCAACCGCTTGCGCTCCTTGCCACAACATACGCAACGGAGCTTGATAGTGAAGAGGCTATTCAGCTCGGCATAGACGAACTCCTCGACAAAAACGAACCTTGCAGTGAACTACTCAAGATGCTGAACACGCATTATCGCCTCACGGAACTCAAAACCAAAGTCCTGCAACGTGAACAGGAGATCCTCGATACGATTCCTAACGCGCTCTATGTTGTGGACGTGCAATGCAAGGTCTACCGTGCCAACCGTGCCTTCGCCGGGCTGTACGGAATTGCGAATTTTGAGCAACTCCGCCGCCAGATCGGCAAACCGCTTGACGCAGCGCTTGCGGCATGTGCTGCCATCTCTGGAGCTTCGCTAAGCAGCACGCTGCTCTCGTGCTTACACGAAGCAACGGTTGGCTTTGAACTCAGTGAGCTGGTAAATGACAGGGAACGATTTCTTACCGGCAAGATTACCCCACTGGCTCAAGAAGAGGATCGCTATCTCATAGACTTGCGCGATACGACTCTCGAAAAGCAGTCGCTCTTGCGCGAAGCCCGCCGCGAACGTCTGGCCAAGATCGGCAATCTTTCCATCGGAGTCGCGCATGAGATTCAGAACCCAAACACGTTCAGCCGCGTCAATGCGGAAAACCTCAAGCAGATCTTTGCCGCGCTCCGCCCGCTGCTTCTGAAATCATCGGGGCATGAGCCAGAGCTGAAAATCGGAACGATGCCGCTGACCACCGTGCTTGCGAAAATAGACGCGGCGCTGCATGGGATTGAAACCGCCAGCGCCCGCATCGGAGCAGTGCTGAATACTCTGAAGACCTATGGTAAATCGGAGAACGATGCCAGTGGAGCGATAGATCCGAAAACAGCGATTGATGAAGCGATTCTGCTCACAGAGCATTTGCTGAGAAACAAAATTGACCTTTGCCTGGATCTGCCGGATTCCTTACCGGCGGTACGCGCGACGACTATGGAATTGTCGCAAGTCTTTGTCAATCTCATCGAAAATGCCCGCCACGCCCTGGCCGAGTCTCGTTCAGACGCGCCGGAAGACAGCTATGCCCGAATCCGGATTTGTGTCGAAGCGGAAACTCACAAGGAACTGGTGATTGCGTTTGCCGATAACGGACCCGGAATTGACGAAGCCATTCAGGAAAAAATTTTTCGCCCCTACTTCACAACGCGAGGGCTAGCGGAAGGAACCGGACTCGGGCTCTCGCTCTCCTCCGAGATCATGCACCGATTCGGCGGCGATCTGTCCGTGCGCAGTCGCAAAGGGAGGGGAGCGACTTTTCTGGTGACTCTGCAAAAAAGCAACAGAGCTGATCTGGGACACGGTCTTTGCACCTAACGTTTGATGTTGTTTCCGAACTGTGACATTACATTATGCCAAGCAGAGAAGGTGGATTTGTGACGTACAAAATCATGATCGTGGATGACGAAGAAGAAATCCTGCAAGCGCTCGAGACGTTCTTGAGTTTGCGAGGATATGATGTGATGACCTCGGCCGATCCGAAGGCGGCATTGGAGAGGATGGAGTATGAGAAGTTTCACGTGGCGCTGTTGGACATCAACATGCCGCAGATGACCGGAGTGGAGTTATTGCGACGGATTAAAGCA
>JAGVEU010000261.1 GCA_020057985.1 Calditrichota bacterium
GCTGATTGGCAGTGGCGAGCCCATGCTCACTACGCACTTGATTCCGCGTAACGGATTCAGCAATGCAGACGCCTTGTCCGCCGCGCAGATTCTACTGAAGAATCGCTACGGCATCGAACATGTCACATTACAGGTTGATCCAAAGCTCTGCCAGGGCGCGCATGATTAATTGTGCAACAAATATAGTCCTTCTCGAAAGTGGGTTGTGATGCTGCTCGCCGAGCCCTGCAGTTACTAGGCAGTACCGTCCTCGGTGCTGCTCTTCGACCTGATGGAATCCGTGATCGCAACCTACTTTCGGGAAGAACTATAATTATCAGGCATAGCAAGTCCACCCGTTACCTCACAAGAAGGTAATTGGAGCGCACCCCAGACCGCGCGTGAAAAAAACACATGGAAAAATCGTCCGATTCGTAGTCCTGTCGGCGATCATTGCAGGAGTGAACCCCCATTCACTTTCAATCCTGCAACGGCACTCATCACAGGTCACTCAGTGATCAAATTCTAACACGGAGATTATCATGACAAGAGTCTTTCAATTCCTCACAATCATTAATTTGGTCGGGCTGATATTGTTAGGGTTCCTCTGGTTCAAGTCTAAGGAGCCATCTCAATCAGCTGTGCCCGCACCGACGGCCAGCAGTCCATCTGCTCCGAAACTCACGCCCATGTCAACGCCACCCACAACGAATCCGACACCCGTGACCATCAATAATCAGATGGCTGACATCAAGGGCGAAGCGGGCAAACCGCAGACTGTGGACGTGACCTGTGGGCATGCTGTTGACCGAAACGTCTATGGCGATTATGAAGGAAATCGAGTCTTCTTCCACAGCCCTGGAAACAAAACCCAATTCGAGTCAAACGTGGCGGGGAACCTTCAGAAGATCAAGGAAAAGGGCATCTTGCTGGAGAAAGCATCTGGTAAGTGACCGTTACACGGCTGCTGACTCACTCACAAGCGCTGAAAAAAAAGCGGGCGATCAGATTCGATCTCCCGCTTTTCATTTCTTCCGCCTATTCCTTATACCCTTTTGGGGTCTTATAGTGTTTCTTGAAAAGGTTCCAACATGTGTGCCGAGCAGGGTTAAGGTCCTCCGCAACCCTGCCGGAATCTTTTGTCGGATTGTTTTCAAGGACTGCTATAGCGTGGATTCAACCCCAGCATTATCAACCACTTGAACATCCATGCAACTTTTTTGGTCTTCGTGCGTCTAATAAGTAACAGGCCGATAGCTCGACACGATCACCTAAGTACAGTATTTTCATTCCAATAACGGAATAATAGGTCTCCTGTCCAACTTTGCCTCCAGAACAAAAAACAAGCACTTACTTGTCATTCCCGCTTGCACTTCTGTCATTCCCGCGAAAGCGGGAATCCAAAATCCTAAAAATAAACGAATCGAGTCAGTTTTCAGCCTGTTTTTGGGCACCTCTTCCAAGGCTAACCCTTTCATAATTCTGGAATAAAAGCCAGTTCGTTCCGTCAAAAATATTTTTAGGGCAGCGAACGGGTCAAAAAAGGAGAGGCCGCATAAGCAGCCTCCTCTCATCCTTCATCCTTCCGCCTTCGTCCTTACTTTTTGACTCCTTTTGGTGTCTTGATTGGATAGGCTGGCTTGAGTGGAACCTTCATCGGTTCGTTTTTCATCTTGTCATGAAGATGTTTGATCGCATAGTCGAGTTGCTCGTCCACGCCTTCCATAACCTGCTTGGGATGGTTCTCCACATCCTTGTCCGGCGAGACTCCCGGCCCTTCGATAAGCCATGTGCCTTCCTTGCCCCAGCCGGTGAATTCCGGTTGCGTGAGCATACCGCGATCCACAAAGGGTTTGTCGCTGCGGATTCCGACCCAGCCGCCCCACGTGCGCTTTCCAACCAACGGCCCTAATTTCAACCGCTTCCAGCCTTCCGAAAATGTCTCACCATCTGAACCTGTTGCGCCGTTGCACACGGCCACCATCGGGCCGTAGAATGAACTTCCCGGCCGGACATAGCGCGAACCGTTACGGGCGCCGCCCCAACTCCACGTCGTGCGCTGAAGCTGCGACAAAATCCATTCAGCAATGTTGCCGCCGCCGTTATTGCGGACGTCCATAATGAGTGCCTTCTTGCCGGACTGCACGTAAAATTCCTTCATCCATTGTTCCATGCCCGGAGGGGACATGTCGGACAAGTGCACGTACGCAATCGAGTCGCCGCCGTTTTTGCGCACATATTCCATCCGGCCATTCACCCAATCCCAATAGCGCACTTCGCCTTCATCGCCGAGCGGTTTCACGACAATCTTGCGCGCTCCATCGAGGGACGGCTTGGAGTTGATTGAGACCAGCACGAGTTTGTCCGCTTTATTATCGAGCAGGCTGAGATAGTTGGATACACTGTTCGTGGGCACATTGTCAATGGCGACGATGTACTCACCGGATTTCACATTCATGCCCGGTTCATTAAGCGGGCTTGTGCGCTGCCGTTCCCAGCGTTCACCGCCGAGAATGCGATCAATGCGATAAAATCCGTCGCTTGTCCGCGTGACATCCACTCCGAGCAACCCCACTCCTACCGTCTTGCCGCGCTGTGTGTCGCCGCCAAAGACGTAGGTGTGACCGGCATTGAGTTCACCGATCAGTTGCGCGATCACGTCGTTGAGTTCGTCACGGGTACGAAGCCGGGGCAATAGTGAAGCATAATGCTCACGTTGCGCTTGCCAGTCAATCCCGTGCATATTGGGCGCGTAGAAAAAATCACGTTCAAGCCGCCATGCTTCATTGTAAACCTGTTGCCACTCGGTGCGCGGATCTACGTCATAGATCCAGTCTTCCAAATGCAGACCGGCATCCTTGTCGTCTTTGTCGGCTTCAGGAACTTTGTCGGCGCCGGCGTCCATGATCACAAAACCGTCTTTCTTCCGCACGGCGATTTTCTTGCGGTCGGACGATAATGTGTAGCCGCGAACTCCGCTGACAACTTCGCTGACCTTGGTTTTCTTGATGTCAAAAAGATTGAGAGTGGCAGCCAGATCTTCCTCGTCTTCGTAAGAACTGGAGCGCATGCCGCGCGAAGGCCACGAAACATAATAGAGCTTGTCTTCAATTGCCCAGATTCCGCCGTAATTACCGGGGTCAATGGGCAGCTTTACGAGTCGGTCGCCGAGTCCGTCCCACACAATATTAACCTTGACCTTCTCTTCCTTCTTCTTGTCCTTCTCTTTGTCCTTGTCATCGTCTTTCTTCTCGTCTTTCTCATCTTTCTTGTCTTCTTTTGCGGTGCCGTCTTCCAAATAGGTATACGGACTCTTGGTTTCAGGCTCAAGAGCCAAAGCGAAAATCTGCCACGGTTCGAGCACAACGAAACTCCAGTCTATGGCCGATCCGTAGGCATTCATGAAGCGCGAGGAAGCAAAGTAGAGCCACTTGCCTTTCGGATCCCAAGTCGGATTGGTGCTGGAGTACATTCTGTCCGTGACTTCGTGCACTTCCTTTTCGGTGAGGTCATAGATGTGAATCGCTTGGTTACCCTCATCGTTTTGTAGACTAACCGAGTATGCGATATAGCGGGAATCAGGAGACCATTCGTAGTCGCGGATTTCCCACTGCGAGCTGTCAATCGGTGTGGTCTTGCCGGAAGTCATATCCACCAGTTGCAGAGCGCGATGGCAATCCCCGTAGACCGCCCATTTGCTGTCCGGTGAAATTGCAGGGGTAAAATTCCAACCGCTGGTGCCGTCGGCGAGTTTCTTGGGTTCACCCGTACCGTCTGCAGAATACAAATAGAGCGCTTCTTCGCCACCCTGATCCGACCATGCCAGAATCTGCTTTCCATCGGGTGTAAAACTGGCGTCTTTTTCGCGTGCACCCAGTGTGCGGGAGACTTGATGAATGATTCCGCGCCGCTCGGTGGGAACTGTGAACAACTCGCCGCGCGCGCCAACCAGCAGACGTTTACCCTCCGGCCCAAGCGCGAAATCAGACGTGTATTCGTCCGGTGAAACAAATTTTCCGCGTGTCTGGAGCATGTCGCTCGGCAGCTTGATGTCAATCTTCCGATCCTGATTCGTGCGAATATCATAGACCCAAATATCTGCGCCGAGGGAATACGCGATCTTGCCATCAGCCAAAGTCGGCCAACGCGCATCCCAATCAGTATGATTGGTATGCTGCTGAAGATCAGAGCCGTCCGGTTTTATCGAATGAAGATTATTCCGCGCATCGTTATCCCGTATGAAGTAGATCCTGTCGCCGTGCCACATGGGTGACGTCTCGTTGCCTTCGGAGTTTGTCACGTTCACGTAGTCGTGTGTCTTGGTGCTTCCCACCCAGATATCCGTAGCCATGCCGCCTTTATACCGCTTCCACCAGTCATAGCCCATGTAGCGGTGAGCAGTCCGATTGTATGCAATGCGGTTACCGTTCGGCTCGAAAGTAATTAAAGCCGCCTCATCCACGGGAACAGGCTCCGGATAGATGCCATCAAGCCCCACAGTGTAGCAGCGCCACTTGCCGGGGCCGGGATCACGCAATGACCTAAAGGACACTTTGCCATCCGGTGTCCAGCCGGTGACGATATCTACTGTAGGATGAAAGGTCAGACGGTTGGGTTCGCCGCCTTCAGAGGGTATCACATAGACATCGAGATTGCCATCGTAATTGCCACTGAAGGCAATCCATTTTCCGTCCGGCGAGAAAACAGAAAAGCGTTCTTCACCGGATGCTGTAGTGAGACGTCGTGCCGTCCCGCCGCTAAGCGGAGCCTCCCACAAGTCTCCTTCGGCTGTGAAAACAACGCGATCCCCGTAAGCGGTGGGATAGCGATAGTATCCCTGATCACTGGCCGATGCCGCGCCAACAAGGGCAAACAGTATGACCGGGAGCAGAAAAGTGCGAATCAATGTGCGTGAACTAAGCATGTGAATGAATCTTCCTTTGATGAACGATGAGTTTGTCCTATCCTCTTAGAGCAATAAATGCCCGTGATGTTGCTATAATAACTCAATATACTCGCTTTTTCGGAGAGGGTCAATTGTATGATGTTGGGGACAGACTATACTCTTAAATATCAACAACTTCAAAATAGAAAGCCCGATGCAAATGATCGGGCTTGAATGCTTCCCCCCTGCTTGCGGGGTGTAGGGTGGGTTAGGCAGATTTCAGCGTTTATCTGATGAGTATCATCTTCTTCGCATACACAAAATTTCCGGCACTGAGTTGATAGATATAGACTCCGGAGGCGACAGTTACCCC
>JAGVEU010000160.1 GCA_020057985.1 Calditrichota bacterium
AGATTGTCGTCACAAATGTGCTGTGGCCTGACTTCAAACGCTCGCAACTTCTGGAGGCGATCGAAGACTTCAGCCGCCGCCACCGCCGGTTTGGCAGAGTGGAGGAAACCACGTGACTCCGGCCGAACGCGTGGCCTCACTGCTCAAGGACATCGTCGGTGATGCACTGATTCAGGTGACGCCGTATCCTGTGGTTGCGCCTCGAAAACTCGAAGTAGTGCCGCGAATCTTGAGCATTGCGCGTGCTGAGAGCTTTCGAGTGATGTTTCTTGGAAACGGTACGACCTTTTCGTCGGATTTCTCCTTGTTGCGCGACAATGTCATCGCGGTTACTACCATTGTGATGTCTGGAATTGAGAAGCTCACACCCTTCGCAGTGCGAGTGCTGGCAGGAACGCCTGTCAGTCATATCCTGAAGTCTGAAATAGACTTTGGGCAGCGAACCGTCGGCGGGCTGATCGCATCATCTCCTTCTCAAACGAAGATGCAGATTCCACGTGTGCTCGTGACACGAATGAGGGCGCTCGAAGTGCTTACTGCGAAGGGTGAGTTTCGCCACTTCAATTTCCCTTCGCTTGCTCATCCTGACGATCCAGGGATTGCTAACTGCTTTCTTGGTTCCAAGGGACGTCTGGCTATGATTGCTGCCATACACCTTGTGCCGCCCTTACCGTTCTACGACCGGGATCATGATCCGAGAATCTCTACACAGCACGGGATGCTCGAAACCAGACCCGCCCTTGCGCAGGAGGAAGTGGAATCACTGCTCGATCCCGAGGGCGTGTTCAAGTGGTGATTCACCATGATCGAAGGACCTCAGATTCCGCGAAAAAGAAAAGCCATCATCCGTTGGATCATCACAACGGCTGTCGCACTGGCCATCTTGGTCAGCTTGCTCATCGTGCTCTATCCGTTGTCTACCTTGAATCGAGAGGTTGCTTCGCGATTGAGCGGGTATCTTGTCCGGCAACTCGGCCCTGATGCATCCGTTGCGGCAGTCGGACTTAATTGGAAGTCCGTTACATTGCACGGCGTTTCTCTTCCGCTTGATGATCGTGGCTCTCGGCTTGACATCCCTGAGATCGAAGTTGAGATTGATCTTTTTGGACTGATACGCCAGCCCTCCAGAGCGGAACGCATGGTTCACTCTGTTGTCGCTGTGCACCCTGCTCTTTGCATCGTCTTTGCCCCCGATACTCTGGCAGAGAAATCAGACAGACGCTTGCTGCCACGAGTTGTGATCCCACATGGATTCTTTGAAACGGTTGCCCGCATGGACAGTCTGAAGAATTTGCGAGTCGAGGATGGTGTGGTTCTGCTTCAAACAGAGGGACGGAGGCAACCAATTCTGCAGGGCTTAAATGGGCGGATACTTCAGAGTAGACCGGGCGAGATCCGACTGACGGCATCGGCGCATTATCTTGGTGACCTTCGCAATTCAGTCAAGATCACAGGAGCCCTGACGCCTGCCGATTACCGTATGGAAATCGGAGCTGTCGCGCATGTTCCCCGCGGGACTTTTCCTGCTGTGCTCGATTCAAGCCTAAGTATTTCATCCGAAGGAGGAGACGCTTCCCTGAAATTCTCCGTGCTCGATTCAGTTTCGGATCTGCACATCTCCCTGTCTGTTTCCTCGGTGGATGTGGCAACAAGATTCGGGCGATTCCACATGGATAGTGCGCGCGTGGCAGTTAATCGGGATACGCTCTTTCTCAGTAACTTGAAAATCGAATCGGGATCTCTGGATGGAGTCCTTGACGGCAAAATCGCTCTGACCGAGAGCGGAGCGTTGCTTCTTCGGGGCCATGCACAGGCAACGGATCTGTCCTTCCTGCAAGCGTTAAGCAGAGACCTGCCCGTCATCGAGGGTCATTCGGAAGTAGAGTTCACGATTGCAGGCAATGTGCGCGATCCGATCGTCGAAATGTCATTGAAAGCGGCTTCTCTGAACGTTGCCGGAACAGGTGTTGCAAATCTGCGAAGTGAAGGAACTCTGCACGACGACACACTTCTTATTCGTCAGCTCCAGTTCGACATTGCACAGGGACATGGTCAGTTGAATGGGATCGTCATTCTTGACGACAAGCCGCATCTATCCATCGCCGGTCAGTTTGAGCTATCTGGATCACAATCACTTCCGGACTGGTCTCCAAACTTGCGGACTGTTCTGCTCAGAGCGGATTGCATGCTTGACGAGCCTCAGGGCACAGTGCAGTTTCTCTCGGACTCTGGACACGTGCTTGGCAATGCTACAGTCCGCAAACAAGAAGATATGTTGCTCCTTAATGTGACGCCGTCGAGCGCTGAGGGGACCACAACTCTGTGGTTTTCTTTCGAAAATGGTTTGCAGTCTATAAACGCGGAGCATGCACAATACCTACTGTCGGTATTTCTCAAGCAACGGGACCAAGTTTGGCTCAAGTCCATAAGTTCGCTCACGGTGTCATTCGCGGGAGACAGGCGATTGGGTGACATCGGAGTGCACGCGGTTATTGCACAGGATTCAAACATTGTCTGGACGCAAATTGCACGCGAGTTCCAGTTCACAGGTTGTTACACACTCTCGGATTCTGCAAAATATGGTTTCGTCGGCAGATGGTCGGGCGTATCAGGCGGCGGCGACCCCTTTGAAGGTCGTGCCGATGTTACAATCCAGAACAATTGCATCACTGCCAATCACTTCTTTGTGGATCAGGTCGGTGATGTTCGCGGTCATGTTGATTTGCAGGCCAAGTCGCTTGACCTGAGCCTCGCTGTCCAGGATCTACCCTTTGAACGTTTTCCGATTAAACCTGCATTCTTGACTCGAGCCAAGATGTCAGGTTCTCTGCTCGGAAACCTCCATGTATACGGCGAATTAGCCGACCCTGCATGGAACACTAGCCTCTCGCTCGTGGATTGCTCTGTTTTCGATGTTACCGGTTACTGGATGAATCTCGAGCTAGCGGGAAAAGGACTAAAGGTAGACGTGGAGCGCGCGGAACTGGGACGTGATGTCCGTGGCATCGTCAGCGCCTTTGGAACCGTTGATCTTGACGCTGACAACATCTACATCGAAGCAAGCGCCGGAGCCGCTCTTGTTGAGGATTTTATCCTTGCCGTTGCAGGAGTGACAGGCCTGGCAAGTGGAGAGCTTGATGGAACAGCAAAGCTCAGTGGCAAACTATCGGCGCCGAGTGTAGACGCCCAGTTTGAAATCCGTTCCGGCAAACTTCTCGGCGCGTTGCATGTGGATGGTCTGTCGGGCAAAATTAGCAGCAATGTTGATGCTTTAGGTCAGCGTGAGATCCAAGTCTCTGAATTTTCCTTTTTCAAGAATGCCATGTACAGATTCGTTGGGAATGCAGAGGCGGCATTGCCAAGTGGTCGCTTTAAGGCGCACCTTGAGGGAGATGGAAACCTGCTCGATCTCGTTGACCAATTGGAACGCAACTTCCACACGCTTGAGAGCGAATGTGCTGTGTCTATGGACTTCGGAGGTACTCTTGACAAGCCGGAGTTTCTCGGAGGCGACCTTACAATTGCAGACGGACTTTTCAGTTACAGCGATGCAACTCCTGTCACCGTTTCTGTGAATGCAAGTGTCGCGGTTGTAGCGCCAGGAATCGTGGAGAAGTCAGAGTTTCGTTTTGTCAGCGGCGATCAGTCCATTACCCTTCGTGTGATTCCTGTTGGGAAAAAGGACTATCCCGATTTGAAACCGTTGGTCATTCCGTCGCCACGGCTGGAACTCGGCGTCCTCGAAATCGAAACCAACGACAACGGAATGCCGTTTCATATACCCGGGTTCATGAAACCAGATTGGCTCGGCAACTTCACTGTTGGTTCAATTGCCGGACGACCGCTGACGATATCTGCTTACGATAGCACGACGCTTTACATTCATGGTGATGTGGCAGTTCGCAATGCGCGAGTGACGTTTCCACTTCAGAAGGGGAGTGGAAAGCCGACACCACCCGTAGCGCGTTGGATTCTGAAACGACTTGAGGAAGCAATGTGGGACGTGCACCTTGGCGTCGGGTCTGGAAATCACTATGAAGTCGAGATCACAGGACTCAAGGACTCACAGGTCTTTGCGCCGTTGCGTGACTCACCTGTTTTAAGTACTCTCGCTGATTACTTGGATCACATTTCAATTGATGCGCTTGTCAACCCGACCGATGTCCCATTGCGCATTCGCGAAACCATCGCCGATACAAGTTTCTATGTACAAGGCCAAGTGGCAACCAATCGCGGACGTGTCGAATATCTCGATCAAACCTTTGCCATTGACTACGCCTACGCTGATTTCGATGAAACGAACGTGAAACCTGTTATCGAAGGTCGCGCGAAAACAATCGGAGTAGATTCCCTTGGGCAGAAACAACCGGTCTACCTCACGATCTATCAGATTGATCGCGAGACGAAAGCCCGACAGAAACGAGGGCGTCTCGATGATGTCACATTCATTCTTGAGACGGAAACAGGTGGAAGCCCTGAAGAGGCTCTGCAACTCCTGGGCTACGGCACGGTCAGCGCCGCAGGCAAGGCTGAAGATCTTGCCGCTGCCGCGGTCGCCCGAATTATCGGACGCCAATGGCTCGAACCGATTGAGCGGCGAATCGAAAAGTGGGCATGGCTCGACGAGGTCGCGCTGAACCCGGGCGGCGGGCGCAGCCCGAATGTGCTCAGACAACAACGAGAGAAAGCGCTCGCGGATACGCTCAAACAGAGTGCAGCGCTCCGATTTATTACCGGATCACAAGTGACGCTTGGCAAATACCTCGGAGATGACGTGTTTGTGACATACACCGGCGAATTGTCCGGAACACAGAACGCTCTGACGGGCAGTAGGCTCGGATTCGTACATTTCTGGAATATCGAATATCGAATAAAACCGTTGTCACGCGATCTTGTCCTCGATCTTGCCGTAGAATATGACGCTGTCGAACGAAAACAGGACGAATCCATTTCCTTGAAGTATTCATTCACCTTGGAGCCCTGACGAATTGATTCACACGCAACTGCATCGCGCCACACAGTTTGTATTTCTGCACGTCTGCTTGGCTCTTCTTCTCGGGATTTCGGTTCTTTCGGCACAGGAAAGAGTACGTGTCCTGGGTCTCACGATTGAAGGAAACGAGATGACGGATGCCGGCCTGATTCGCGCCCATTCGGGATTCGCGGTGGGTAAGGAAATCACTGGTGATGACATTCAAACTGCTATTAAGCAGCTCTGGAAACTCAATCTGTTCAGTGATGTTCAGGTGATCGAGGAGCGGCAGGTTGCAGACGGTGTCTATATTGTCCTTCGTGTCAAGGAATACCCTCGGCTCGAACGGCTCGATGTGAAAGGCAATCGAAAACTCAAGGGACAAGATCTCGAAACGCTCCTGCAATTGTCCAAGGGTCAGGTCTTGCAGCCCCGTGACATCGCGCGCCTTCAATCCCGACTCAAGAGGAAGTATGAGGAAATGGGATATCTGCTTGCCGAGATCACGGTCAAAACCTTTGTCTCGGAAGAAACTCGCCGCGAAATCGTCGAAGTCACCGTCAAGGAAGGCCGCAAAGTCAGGATCAAGAAAGTCGAGTTTGATGGCAATAAGGCATTAAGTGACGGTAAACTGCGCTCGAAAGTCAAAGGCACCAAGCGCAAGGCTCTCTTCCGCTCCGGAGAATTCAAGAAAGAAAACATCGGATCCGACAAGCAACTTCTTGCCGAGTTCTATCGCAGTCACGGTTACCGGAACTTCGAAGTTGCAGCCGACAGCGTCACTTATAGCGAGGATCGGCGGTGGGTATATGTCACGTTCTTTCTCGACGAAGGAGCGCTATACCATTACGGTGACTTCAGTTGGTCAGGTAATAGACTCTTTTCTACTGAAGAGCTTCAATCCAAGTTGCGAGTTGTAAAAGGCGACTTGTACAACGGCAAGAAATTCGATCTAAGTCTGGCAGATATAGGCACCAAGTATTATGATAAGGGCTATATATACGCGAGTGTGACTCCCGCCGAGAAGATCCGTGATGACAACATTGTGGACGTTCATTTTGCGGTTACGGAGGGCAGTGAGTTCAAGGTGAACCGCATTTCGATCAGTGGCAATACCAAGACCAAGGAGAAGATCATCCGACGCGAGCTGGTGTTGTTTCCCGGCGAAACTTTCGATGTGTCTAAGTTGCGCAGATCTATTCGCGAAGTGACCATTCTCAATTATTTCTCAAACATCACACCGGACGTCGTGCCCATCAACGACAATCAAGTGGATCTTACGCTGCGAGTTGAAGAGAAATCCACCGATCAGGCCAATGCATCTGCCGGTTACAGCCAGCGAGACGGCTTCATCGGATCACTCGGATTTCAGATGAATAACTTGATGGGTAATGGTCAACAGTTCTCGTTAGACTGGAATTTCGGAGCGGTCTATCGTTCATTCTCAATCAGTTTCACCGAGCCCTGGTTCCGCAACTCGCGCACCCTTGTCGGCTTCTCTTTCTTTGATACGCATCGCGGTGGCAGTTACTACGGCTTTGATGAGGACATCATCGGTGGCACGCTGCGTGCTGGAAGGCGATTGAAATGGCCGGATGACTACTTCCGGCTTGACTACATCTACCGCCTCGACCGTACCGAGTATTCACGTTTCACAGAGGCGTTCAAGAACAGCAATCCTCGAGACTTGCAGGAGGGCGTTCCGCGGATCTCATCGAGTCTGACTCAAATCGTCACGCGCGATAGCCGTAATGATCCAGAGTTTCCCTCCGTCGGTTCTGTAAATTCACTCCGATCGGAGTTGACCGGCGGTGTATTCGGCGGCGATGACCAGTTTGTAAAAGCCAACCTGACCAATCAATGGTATGTTCCGATGGTAGGCGATCTGGTCATGGTGAGTACAAACGAAATGGGTGCGCTTGACGGCCTTACGAGAAATCCGAGAAGCATACCTTACTTCGATTATTTCTTTATGGGCGGTGCGGGGCTGTCCCTCGGCACAAGCCTGCGTGGCTATGATGAAAGTGAAGTGGGGCCGATGATTGGCGGGTTTCCGGTAGGAGGCAAAACACTCTTCAG
>JAGVEU010000209.1 GCA_020057985.1 Calditrichota bacterium
AAGTGATTGGCTGATCAATCCTCGAATTTCCGGCGGAGGAGTGCTGATGGATCTTGGCATTCAAATGCTCGATCTGTGTCTCTGGATGATGGGCAATCCTCAGGTGAAGCGCGTGGTCGCCCAATCAGGCAAAGACCGAATGGGACTGAAGGTCGAAGATACTTTGGTTGCCTTCTATTCACTACAGAACGAAGCGTGCATCATCCTGAACGTGAGTTGGGCTTTCATGTCTGACGAGAGCGACGCCTTCACCATCTTCAGTGGCAGTCACGGATCGGCGCAGCTCAATCCGTTCAAGATCACGAAGGAAGTACAGGGTAGTTTGGTCAACATCACGCCGGAAGGCAAACAGCTTAGGTCGCAGGATTTGTTCAGGAGATCCTACGAAACGGAGATTGACCACTTCTACAAGAGCCTCAGCACTCGTTCCAAGTTGATTTCGCCGGGAGAAGAAGGCGCTGCATTGATGAAAGTGATTGAAGCCACCTACCGCTCGGCCGCGGAGAACCGCGAAGTGCTGGTCGGAGAAGAGTAGAAGCAGTGCTTTTCGGAGCGGCTGGCCTTTTCCTTTCGGCAATCCTCGGAATTCTTAGCTTCCCACCGATTGGACTTTCACCTCTCGGCTGGATAGCTCTGGTTCCCTTTCTAACAGCGGCTACGTCCCTTTCCCCGCGAAGAGCTTTCCGAATGGGATACCTTGCGGGGTTATTGTTCTTTGCCGGTGTGCTCTACTGGATTGTCCTGAACACGGGCGCAGCGCCGATTCTTCGTGTCCTGTCCTGTCTTGCTACGGTCTCGATTCTGGCAACCATCTGGGCAATCACCGCATGGGGAGTCGCGCGGGTCAATCGGAGTCACGGCCTGATATGGGCAACAGCGCTGTTCATTGCGCTGTACCAGTTTCAGGAGGTTTTCTGGGGATCGGGAGAAATGGGATTTCCGTGGGCCGTCTGGGCGCTCAGCCAGAGTTCGTTATTCTGGTTCATCCAGATCGTGGACCTTGGTGATAACTTCGGTCTCTCGTTGTGGGTTCTGATGGTTAATGCTCTGATTTTTCTCTGGTGGCGACTCAACTCCCATCGCCGCCGAATCGCTCTGATCCTGCTTGTTATATTCCTGCTTGCGCCCGTATACGGTTTGTATCGCGTTAGCGCTTTCCGCTTTGGCCATACAGTCCCTGTGGCGGCTGTTCAAGGGAATATCGAGGCTCTTGAAAAATGGCAGATGAGCGCAGAGGAAATTATTGATATTTACCTCCGTGAATCCCAGCCGCTGATTGGGACAAACACTCAGCTTGCTGTCTGGCCCGAAACCGCCGCACCTGTTGCTCTGCGCTTTCGACAGTGGGCGAAAGACAAGTTGCATCAGTTCACTGATTCGAGTGGAATCGCGCTGTTTACCGGTGCGACTGATTACGCGACCAATGGTCCGGATACGGAGATGCTGCCCCTCAATGCGGCTTTTCTAATTCGACCGGATGTCAGCGAGCTACTGGTCTCGGCCAAAGTGCATCTCGTGCCCTTCGGCGAACGGATTCCTGGGCAGAGGATTCTCCCTTTTCTCGGCAAGATCAGATTGGGGCAAGCCGAGTTTGCACCAGCCAAGGACCCCGTTGTTTTTCCGGCGTGGCGACAGGTTCCGCCCATGGGTTGTCTGGTCTGCTTCGAGGTAATTTTCCCTGAAGTGGCGGCCGAACTTGTCCTCGGTGGCGCTCGTCTCCTGACCAATGTGACTCAAGACGGTTGGTTCACGGGATCCTCGCAGCCATATCAGCATCTGGATTTGACCCGTATGCGCGCTATCGCGACGCGACGTTCTATCGTCCGCGCGGCAAACTCTGGAATCAGCGCGCTGATCCTGCCCACGGGTAAGACCCAGATCACGCTTGGCGATGGCAGGGTAGGCCACATCCGTGGCGAATTGCCCGAGCAAGACGAAATCACCCTTGCTGTGCGATGGCATCGAATCTGGTTGCCACTCTATACAGGTCTCTTGCTGATAGTGCTTACTCTCTTGTTTGTGCGGCGACGGGTTTCACAACATGGCTGAGTCGGGGTGGCTGCGCAGAAAGTTGTCGTTGTGCTTGTTCTTTCTCATAGTCAGCGCCGCGAGTGCAACGGCGCTGGAGTGGAATTACCTTGTTCCCAATCCTGCCTATTCGCGGGATCTTGCAATGGGCACAAGCACGATCGCCTGTTTCTACGCACCTCAGAGCACGAGCATTAATCCGGCAGGTTTCTCGTTTCTTAACACGAAGTTGTCCGGACGCAAATTCTCCCTGCTCTTTGATCCCGGTGGCACCCGGCATGTATCCTCGTACTT
Source organism: Calditrichota bacterium (assembly GCA_020057985.1). Taxonomy (GTDB): domain Bacteria; phylum Electryoneota; class RPQS01; order RPQS01; family RPQS01; genus JAGVEU01. The sequence goes on from JAGVEU010000209.1 coordinate 2,323, forward strand.
TGACAAATTGCCGCAGGATCGTTCCGTAGCTCAACAGGCGACCGACGCGACGCGGCTGATGATCCACGGTGCAGTCTTGCAGTGGAAAATCATGACCATGGCCGTGCTTCTTTCCGAGCCGGTCATGGTGCAGAAGGATACTGTGCGGTATGAGAAGCTTGGCGATTTTGCCCCTCTTGAGCTGCATCAAAACAGGGTACTACTGGCGATCAATCTACATCCGCGCGTTGCGATTGGAGGTCAGATTGCCCGCTACTATCATGGTTCTCATGCAATTGATGATGGTTACTCCTATGGAGTGATTCTCAGACCTCGCAGGATCAACGTTGGTGTGCAATACCAGAAGTATCCCGCTTCCGGTCCCTATGCCTGGCATCCACTTGACCGCCGCAGCGATGCTTCTACGTCCGCAGGCATTTCGTTAGCCGAGGAGGATCTGACCATATCGCTTCAGGTGATGAATCTGACGCAATCGAGCAAACCTGCCTTTCTTGAGCCTCATGCCGGTTTGGAGTGGAGACCTATGCGGGCGGTTGCGCTTCGAGCCGGTGGAGTGATGTTCTCCCGAAGTCCGCGCTGGGCATGGACCACGGGAATAGGACTGCTCGATGCCAATTGGTTTCGCAAGCGTATCTCTCGCTTAGTTGTCCCTGATGACATTCTGCAGGTAGCATTGGCCGTTATTTACAACCGTGGTACTCCGGAACTGGGGATTGGATCTTTGACTCTCGCGTGGAGGTTGTAGCGTTGCTCTTCAGCCGCGAAACATTCACAAGCAAGAGGCCGTCTCATCAGACGGGAGTCCCTTGGTCAATCCTGATCGTTGTCCTGCTTTCTGTATCCACCAATGCGGACTCGCTGAACACGGCTTCTGATTCATTGTCTTCCTTCCGGAGAGATTCTGAGTCGCTTTTCTGGACGGACAGCCTTGCTGCTGTGCCGGATTCACTTGCGGGAAATATGAGCGTAACGAGCGCGTGGCTGTTTCCCCTTGCAGTGATTGCCGCCACCGGATTCGGCTTCTACCTACTGTTTTCCACGCGGAGCAAGTAGTTACATTTTCGCCAACAAACGAACTCGATGATTCTTAGTCGCTCACAATTGAGATCTTACGGACTTACATTCATTCTCTTTCTGATCATGATGGTCATGCTCGGCTGCGCCAAATCCGCCCGCCGGGAACTCCCCAGTGCGCAGGAATCATGGCAGAAAGCGTTAGACCTGTTTGAACGCGAGCGCTATTATAGTGCGCAGACTTTGCTCAAAGATATTGTACTGAACTACTCTGGTTCTTCGATCATTGACTCGGCGCAATTCTATCTCGCTCGCACAAGTTATGAACTCCGCGACTTCATTGTGGCGGCGGAAGAGTTTCATCGCACCGGTTCGCTTTACCCGTCAAGTCCGCTTTCCGGCCACGCCTCGTATTACGAGGCTCTGTGCAACTACCAGCTTTCGCCGCAATTCGCCCTCGATCAAGAGTACACGAACAAAGCTTTTGATGCCTTTCAAAGGTTTCTCGAAGACTATCCCAATCACGTGTTGGCGGATAGTGCCTATAAGTACATCGGACTCTGCCGCGAAAAACTCGCTCGCAAGGAGTATGCGGCGGCGGATCTCTACTTCACTCTCGGCGAGTATGCCTCTGCCGTTCTCTATTCCGATCAACTTCTGACGGATTACTATGATACTTCATTTTCGGAATCCGCTCAATTTCTGAAATCGAGAAGCTACTTCGAGCTGAAAAACTGGACTCGTGCGAAGCATGAACTGGACACTTATCTAAGCAAGTATGAGCACGGCAAGCATCGCGCACGCGCGGAGATGATGCTGGCCAGAGTCAATGGCAATCTCGCCGCGAAGAATTAGCGGTCTCGGTTTGGTCTGATGACTCGTCTTGGTCTGTTTGGCGGAACATTCGATCCGGTTCACTATGGCCATTTGCGCACAGTGGAAGCTGCTCGAATAGAGCTTGAGCTTCCGCGTGTCATGTTGCTGCCGAATCCTTCGCCGCCGCACAAGCTGCAGGAACCGCTGACTGCTTATGCCCATCGTAAAGCGATGCTCAGTCTCGCATTGCAGGAGTTCCCCGCTCTGGAAATCGGCGATTTTGAAGAACAGGCTGAGGGCCCGGCATATACAACG
>JAGVEU010000206.1 GCA_020057985.1 Calditrichota bacterium
ACGGCGCATGACGTTTTCCACTTGGATCACTGAATTGTCCACCGCCAGACCAAAGTCAATGGCTCCAAGGCTCATCAGGCTGCCGGCAATGCCCGCTTTCAGCATGAAACTGAAGGCGAAAAGCATGGAGAGCGGAATGGACAGCGCCACCAGAATGCTGGCCCGGATGTTGCCGAGAAAAAGGAAGAGCACGGCGATTACCAAAGCGGCGCCAAAGAACAGGTTGTGCTGAACGGTATCCAGCACCTGATCCACCAGATGTGAGCGTTCGTAGACGACATGGGCTTCAATACCCTCGGGCAGAGTCTTGATCGCTTCCTTAAGCTGCCGGTCAAGGTCTTTAGCCACCCGCTGGGGATTCTCACCGGTCAACATGAAGCCCAAACCGAGTACCGCCTCACCCTTGCCGTTATACGTCACTGCCGCCATGCGCAGGGCATGACCGATCACGACTTCACCAATGTCATCCACATGAATCGGTGTGCCGTCGCGGGTGTCAATCGTGATCCGTTCGATGTCTTCGCGCTTGGTCAATGCGCCCACGCCCTGCACCACGAACTGTTCACCGGCGCGGGAGGTGATTCCACCGCCGACATTTTGATGGCCGCGCTGTAGAGCTTGCACCACATCGGCAACGGTCAGCTTGAATGCAGCGAGGCGGGTCGGATTCATCAACACCTGATACTGCTTTTCATAGCCGCCCCAAGTGTTCACTTCCACCACTCCGGGCACGGCTTTCAATTGCGGCTTCAACACCCAATCCTGTGCTTCACGGGCGGCAGTTGGGTCTCCGGTCTTGCCGATCACGATATAGTGGAAGATCTCGCCCAAGCCTGTGGAAATCGGGCCGAGGCGGGGACGCTCGATCCCATCGGGAAGCTCCGCAGTAGCCAGACGTTCGCTCACCTGCTGACGAGCCCTGTAGATGTCCGTACCTTCCTTAAAAATACAGGTAACTTGCGAGAGACCGAACTTGGAGATGGAGCGGATTTCGGTTAGTCCTGCCAGACCCGAAAGCTCCCGCTCCACACTCATGGTTATCTGAGATTCAACATCTTCCGGCGCGTAACCGGGAATGGACGTATTGACCTGCACCATGACCGGTGTGATATCCGGCATGGCATCAAAGGGAAGTCGGGAAAGGGAAATCAAGCCCACGACGGCCAACATGCCACCGAAGGCGAGCATCAGCCAGCGATATCGGATTACCCACTCAATGATAAAATTCAGCATGAGCGCTCAGGCACCCACGCCACAGCAGCCCGCGCCGATGCTGCTTTTCATCAATTCCGTTTTTAGCATATAGCTGCCGTGCGTCACAATTTTCTCGCCGGCTTTCAGTCCCGATACCGCATAGCCTTGAGCTGTTGCAAATTCCACGGTCACTTTGCGAGGACGGAAACGGTCTCGCGTCTCGGAAACGAACACGACATTGCAGCAACCTTCCCATTGAACCGCATCCACAGGAACCAGAACGGACTCCTCCGGTGCGCTCGTGGAAATCTGCACCCGGGCAAATTGATGAGCCTTGAGAGCGCTGCCGTTGGGGCGAGTTTCGATGCGCACTTTTCCCATGCGGGTTGCCGGATCCACTGCGGCTGCGACCCACGCCACCGTACCTTGGCTACGGTTCAGACCTTGCCCATCCGAAGAAATCACAACCGCCTGCCCGGCTCTCACACGCGCAAGATCCCGGTCGCGGACTTGCGCTTCGACCCACAATTTGTCCGTGGATGAAATAAGGCCGATAGACTCACCGGCAGACAGCACCGTTCCCAGGGCCACACGTTGATCCACGAGAATTCCGGCCTGTCCGGCATTGAGAGGAATCAGAGCGCTCGATTCATCGTCGTTGGCCAGATTGCGAAGATCATTGTCTGTCAAGCCAAGCGCTTTGAGTGCTCCGGCCGCTTTGTGGTAATCCGCCTGCGCTCGAAGGTAATCCGCCTCGGCTTCCTGCACTTCGCGCTTGCTGTTCATGCCGTCCTTACGAAGGGCTTGGGCGCGTTCAGAAGCGCTCCTCGTCAGATTCAACATGGCCTGCGCATGACTGAATTCCGCCTTCAAAGCTGCGCCTTCGATGGATTGCAAATAAGCGAGGGTTTGCCCCTGCCGGACTTGTTCTCCCGGCGGCACCAGCCATTGGACCAATGTTCCGCCCACGAGACTGGTCACAGCATACGACAATGTCGCATCGAACTCCACTTCCGCCGGTGCATCAATCGTCTCGACCAATGATGCGGCCTGCACTTCCTCAACAAGCAATCCGGCGCGCTCCGCGGTTTCCACGCTGGTAAGTTGAACGACCGCCTGATCCGTGGCACAGGAGACAGCATTCGTGCGATACAGCGCTGTTTCCAGACGTCCCGTCGGAGTGATCCCGCTTTCTTCCTTGCCTTTAGTCTTTTGCTTGAGATACTCTGCTTCCTGCGGAAACTTAAGGTCGGTGTTGCACTGGTAGCAATGCGATTCAGGCACGCCGTGAGACTTGCACCAATCTCCATCGGCTTTGAATTTCGCCGCAAGCTCGGGATTGCACTTTGTACACTGCGATTCTGGAACGCGATGCTCCGCACACCAATCTATAGCAGACGGAACTTCATCGGTGGATTTCTTCAGTGGGTTCTTCGGGTCTTGGGAGAAAGACAAATTCGGATTGCACTGGTAGCAATGTGACTCGGGTACGTCGTGAGTCTTGCACCAGTCGCCGTCAGCCTTGAACTTCACCGCAAGTTTTGGATTACATTTGGTGCACTGCGACTCCGGGACCCGATGCTCAGCGCACCAGTCTGCCGTTGCGTGGCTTTCGCTTTGCGCACTATTCTCGTTAGCCTTGGCTGCCGTCGCCACTGATTTCTTTGCCAGTTCGGGATTGCAGAGATCACATTGCGACTCCGGTAACTTGTGCTCAGCGCACCAATCCCCGCGCTGTTTAAATCCGGCGATGAGATCAGGGTGGCAGCGCGTGCAAAGGCTGTCGGTAACTCCATGCTCAGCACAGGGTGCGGCTGAATACTGCTGATGAGACTCTGTTTTCTTCTCGCCCCGCGAGAGTACCACAGTCACGACCAACAAGAGCGTTAGAGCCGCGAAGATCAGGATGGTTCGATTCGATTTCATTTTCAACTCCTATGGGTTTTCGCACCACCCGGAAGGTGGTGATTGCAATTATTATGAGATTCCGGCAGGGTTGCGGAAGACCTTAACCCTGCTCGGCGGAAATAAAAAACGCCGCTATGAAACAGCGACGTTTTCAAATGCCGTTTCACCCGCTAAGATCACATCATAGTGTACTCCGTCACAAATGGACGGAGTACTCCCATGAACGTACTCAGCAGGTGGTTATCGGGGGGCGATCAGGTAGACTTCTTGTGCCTTGCGGCAATAAGTAAAGGTCTAAAGGAAGCTCAGATCGTGACGGTGCAAGTGTAACGTTTGCCGAAACGCTTTCTGAATAGT
>JAGVEU010000389.1 GCA_020057985.1 Calditrichota bacterium
CAGGAACAACTGCTGCTTGGGATCAGCATGGTTTCCCAGCGTGACACTTGGCGCAAGGCGCTTGCCGGCCAGCTCGGCGAAGATATCGTCCGTTTCCAAATGGAAGGGATCAGAACCAAATACGGCCTTGATTTTCTGACTCTCGTCGGCACTGACCTCAAAGTCGTTTCGCGTTCGCGTTTCCCATACGTTAGTGGTGATTCCGTCGGCTTCAATCCTGTTATAGCATCAGCCCTGCTCGGAACAGGGGCGAGTGGTACCATCCTCATGGCGCCAGAGCTTCTCAAACAGGAAGGCGAAGGGCTCTCCGAACTCGCTTATATCCCGCTCATTCAGACCGAGATGGCGGTAGCTACGGACAGGAGGGTGGAGCCGCGGGGTATGGTCCTGCTTGCCGCTATACCTGTTATTGGCTCTGATGAGCAGGTGAAGGGCGCTATTTACGGCGGTATCTTGCTGAACAGGCGGTTCACCCTGGTGGACAGGATCCGAGACGAGGTTTTTGGCGACATGACGTATGAAGGTAAGCCGGTCGGAACCGTTACACTTTTCCTCTGGGACGTTCGTATTGCCACAAATGTCATGCAGTTGGACAACACTCGTGCCCTGGGTACGCGGCTATGGGAGCAAGTTCACCAGAAGGTGCTGGAGCGAGGCGAACGTTTTGCCGATCGTGCCTTCGTCGTTAACGACTGGTACCTCTCTGCCTATGATCCTATCAGAGATCCTACCGGCAAAATCGTAGGAATAATCTATGTGGGGCTGCTCGAAAAGAAGTACCTTGCCTATGAGGGAACGCTTGTCGGGCAGTTCCTCGGCATTACCTTTCTTGCCCTATTGGTGTCCCTTGCGGTCTGGTCCTACGTCTCCAGTAATCTCCGCAAGCCGGTGTTACAACTTTCCAGCGCTACGCGTGAGCTTTCTTCCGGCAAACTCGATGCCCGCGTCAGTGTTAAGCGAGGAAGCAAAGAGATTGTGGAGTTGTCGGAGGCATTCAATTCGATGGCCGATTCTCTTGAGAGAAGGAACCGCGAGTTGAACGAAGCCTCTCTTGCTCTCGAAAAGGCCTTGAGTGCCGCGGACGAGAAAAATCGTGCCTACCTCGAGACCCTTGGTTTCGTAACACACGAACTAAAATCCCCTTTGGCTTCCATCGTTTTCGCCGTCGCATCAATGCGCGATGGGACCTTTGGCGCCCTTAACAAAGAGCAGGAAGGTCTGCTAAGGGCTGCTGCTAACAGCGCCGATTATCTCCAGGATACAATCGCCAACTATCTGAACTTGAGTCGGATCGAGGAAGGCGCTCTTGGACTACAGCTAACCGAGGTCAACTTCTATCGAGACATTATCACGCCCGTCGTTGACCGTCTCGCCGAAATGGCGACAGATGCCCAGATGACAATCACCTGTGAGGTGGATTATGAGACACGCGGAGTCTGCGATTCCGGGCTGTTGACTTCTGTTTTCCAGAACCTGCTTTCCAATGCCGTCAAGTATGGCAGAAAAAGGGGAAAGATCATCGTCCGCAGTTGCCGCGAAGATTCTGCGAACCTATGTTTTTCCGTCTGGAACGAGGGAGTCGGGTTTGACGAAGTCACACAGGGAAAACTGTTTACTCGCTTTTCACGATTCGGCGCGGGAAAGTATGATACCAAATCTGGAACCGGACTGGGGCTGTTTGTAGCGAAACAGATTATCGAAAAGCACGGCGGCAGGATTTGGGCAGAATCTGCCGCTGGGAACTGGGTCAGTTTTTCATTTACGATTCCCGCGAATCTCACGGCAACTGGGGAGGGGAGTAATCGGATTTGACAAGTGGGGGTCGCAGGTGTTCTTGCCGAAGTCAGTGTCAGCGGGACAGAAGCTCTCCGATGCGCGCCATGATATCAGCGGGTTTGACCGGCTTCTCCATAAATGCGTCGACTGGTAACAAGGCCGTGCCCACGCGATCTCTGAAGTCTAAGCTCGTTTTTGACGAAACGCTTGTGAGCATCAAGATAGGGATGCCTGAGTACTTCTCATACTCCGAACCCTTACCGCTCGTCCTCAACTCACTAACTACCCGAAAACCGGCTACGAAATCTTCCATAATCACATCAAGGATGATCAGATCCGGCTCAAACTCTTTGATCTTCTTCAGACCCTCCGCAGCCGAGTAAGCCGCCCCGAACTGGTAGCCCTTTGCTTCACAAACCAACTTGAAAACTTCAACCAGATTAGTATCATCATCGATCATCAATATCTTTTTTGCAGCGGACATAGTCACCTCAAGTGTCAGTCGGCATCAAAGATATTCTTTCGTCTTTAGTAAAGCAACAGACAAGTCAATGAACTCTCACGGTCGGCTTTTCGCAAGTTAAAGACAACGTGCGATTCTCGGTCCGGCAATATCGGTCTATCCGCGAACTCGGGCCGGTCGAGCGAGTGAATCCTGGACTACCTCACACTCAGCCCGATTTTTCGCGTTGGTTTCCAGTTGGGGGAGATTCATCAGAAGAATTCTGCCTGAGATGTCCTGATTTCTGAGAGTTGACTTCTCTGGAGCGTGAAGCGATTCGCCACCAATCCGCGATCTATGGCAAAGATTCATAACTGTAATGACTATATCGGTGAGATGTTCACAACTGTGTGCTGCAGAGACCGCCTGAGAGCATACGCTATCCGGTCGCCATGGTTCTTTGATTCGAACGATGACGTGTTAATCCCAGGAACCAGTCTCGATCGCCTGGCCACTGCTACAATCTCTGATCTGACCCCCGGTGAGCATGGGCCGCCACCCCAGTGACTGCTGGAATCCGTAGATGGAAGTGGATTCAGCGGTTCAGCGTTCGACATATACATCTCTCATCATCCTTCTGACAGAATAGGCCGAAACAGGTGACAGAATTGCACAACATCGGACAAAATGACTGGCGTAAGTTTTTGTCCCTGTTGTCCCTTAGTGTCCAATGTTGTCCCGTGTTAGGGATGCCGAAAAAGCTCATAACCCGAAGGTCGGAGTTATGAGTCTGCGCCGTGTAACCAGGTTTGAGACTTTGAAGCTCAAGGCCTTCAGGGATCTCATCATTGAGTGCGGACTCCTGTTTAACGTGATTTAACTAACAATCTTCTAACAGATTCGAGTTACCTGGCTTGATCTACCCGCGTGCCAAGCCCGCTTCACAAAGAATTCGAAGTTGAAACAAACCATTTTCTGGGAACTGACCGTCACCATAATATAGATAACGCTACCTATATGGGTGTCTTAAGGTGTCGAAAAAGTGTCCATGACACAGCCAAAATCGTACAAAATCGCATGAAGTAATATGTGCATCAATATGTACTAAATGACTATAAATGAATAGCTTCCGTTATACGCCAAGGAGTTGCGATTTTGCCGAAATAGGATTTGCAGACCGTTGCGTCTGCCAACTTTACCGATCCGACAGTCAATTAGGAATTTGCCGCTTCGGATTAGTCAGTCAAGAAGAGGAAGAAGCAAACCGTACATTGAACGTTTGAGCGCGGCTTTCCAATCTGTGATGTCAGTCAGGGTTTGCTGCTCGAAGAATTATCCAATCAAACCAACCCTCGACACTTTCGGGTTCCTGAAGTCACACTCAAAAAGCATGAGAAAACTTCATGCTGTCCTCCACGAATTCACACAGTCTTGGTGGCTACGAATGTGCTAGATTTGTGCTATTTTCTGACATAACATGCCACCCGTTACCATCGTTTACCTTATCCGCCAAGAGGTGAGAATCGCAGAAGACGCTATTAAATACGGGCTATTCTGATATGTCTCTTGAGTATCTGAATGGGCATTCAAAGTCGGGGTGAGAGGATTTGAACCTCCGACATCTTGCTCCCAAAGCAAGCGCGCTACCGGGCTGCG
>JAGVEU010000246.1 GCA_020057985.1 Calditrichota bacterium
CTGAACTGATATTTGCGCCAGAAGTCGTACGCTCTGGCAAAAGATTCCTGGACTAGGTCCTGCGCGTCGGAGTCGCTGTCTGAAACATACAAAGCGGTGCGATAAAGGGACTCCAGGTGGGGGAAGGCCAGGGTCTCACAGTACCTTCTATTTCCAATGTTCGGTTTCATGCCACTACCGCTTCTTCCAGTCTGCGCCACACAATGAAAATCCCTGCAGCGTGGAGCACATTCGTAATCGAAATCTGCGGACAACATCCATGGTCAGCACAATCTCCTGCGCGATTCGGTTTCATCCTGCAGCCACCGTTCGGTCGGCAACAGTTTCGAGACTGTCGCTGCCAAGCAAATGTGCGAAGAGTTCTTCTCGCAGAAATTCGCGACCCCGATTGAGCAATGACTCGATCGCATGCGGCTGGACGCCGGCCAGGTCGGCGATCTCGCTATAAGAGAATCCTTCGAGGTATGACAGAATCATTGCCGACCGGAACACCGCAGGAAGACCGGCAATTGCTGTGAAATAATTGACATCTTCATCAGATTCGCCGGCCGTGAATGACTGCTGCCCGGGATTGGTCGCCGCGACTGGGAAAAGTCGATTGTTCTTGATAAGGCTGTCATCAACATTGTCAACATTGTCATCAGAGATCGGGGTAAGCGGCTGCGAATATTGCTGAAAGCCGCTAAAAAACCGTCTGGTAAGGATTTTGTGCAGCCGGATGCCGCAGTTTTCTTCCGGGATTAACTCATCCCAGGACCGATAGGCCTCTGCCATTGCCTCACACATCAGTCTGGTTGCATCGCGACCATTCTTGGTTAGCCACAAAGAAAATTGCAGAAGAACTTCGAGGTGTGGTAAAATCTTGTCCTTGAAGTCTAACCTTTTTGCACTCTCGCTCATCACGCTTAATTCCTCAACTCTCATTTCGTACTGCGATTGCCGTCGCTCTCGGGTTCGGAAAACAAGTGGATTCGAAGTGAAGTGGAGAATCCACTTGTTCGCCCTGATCCCCCAGAATTGGAACTTCTCTTGGCCAGAAGTGTCACACACTTCAGGAAGTTCTTTCTTCTCTAACTCCATCAAGCATACGGCTAATTGTTCATGCCCGCAATCGCTCGGAAGGTTGAAAAGGTAGTTAGCTCATCGGAGTGAGGGGCTGATCGTGACTTTCAAAGTCGCGCCGAAGTTTTCTTGAACGGAGTCTTTGGAGTAGCGAAGGTGGCCAACTCGAGACGCGTGTGGAGAGCCAACTTATCCAATATATTGCGCACATGGCTCTTGACGGTAAAAGCCGCAATCTTCAGTTTGACTGAGGTCGCGGTGATACTTTTTCCTTCCGCTAAGAGAACAATCACGTCTTGCTCCCGTTTGGTAAATTTGACGGCAGCAATCACTCGATCCACCGTTCCCCCCTGAATTGCGCTCTCAACGATAAGGGAAAAAAGCGAATCGGCCATTGTCTGAGGCAGGACCTTGACACCCTTCACAACCGACCTGATAGTGTGTAGAAAACCGTCAAGAGTTGCGTCTTTGGGAATAAAGCCCGAGACCCCGGCCTTGACAAATGCCATCATGTCTGAATGATTAGGGATCAAGTCCATTACGACTACTTCCGTTCGTGGGAATTGTCTCTTGATTGACTCGAGCACTTTCAAACTGTTATCACTCTTGAGGCCCAGGTCGAGCAGCACTACATTCGGCGCCAGTTTCTTGGCTTTTTCAAATGCGCTTCGATTGCCTGCGGACGATACCGCCAAAATGTCCTCTTGTTCGTTGAGCATCGCTGTTGTCCCATCGCGCAGAAGACGATTATCTTCGATCAGCAGAACCCTTATCTTCTCCATAATACAAAGCTTCCTTCATCAATCGATAAACGGTCTTCCCACGGCTGATGAGTTCCACGAGAAAAACCCCGGACATTTTCAATTCCGCAATAAGCATACGACCGATTCCGCAGGAAGCCAATCGCTCGGAAGGATGAAAAGGTAGTTAGCTCTCTTGATGGATATACTAATCCCGATCGTCGGGAGATTGCCTGGAAGTCTCTCGGTTCACTCCTTGTGAATGAGCGAACGTCGCCAACTCCAGACGCGTGTGGAGCGCCAGCTTCTCCAATATGTTGTGCACATGGCTCTTAACCGTATAGACGGCTATATTAAGTTCACCGGCGATTTCTTTGTTGCTTTTGCCGGCGGCTATGTGACCAATCACATCCTGCTCTCGGCTGGTCATTCTGACGGCAGACATCAATTTGCCCATTTTGCCGCCTTGAAGCGCGTGTTCCACTATCTGAGAAAAAAGCGAACCGGTCATCGGCGGGGGGAGAATCTTTGTCCCCTTCGCCACCGATCTAATGGTGTGCAAGAAATCGTGCAGAGTCGCATCTTTGAGAATAAAACCGGCAACTCCAGCCCTGATAAACTCGGCAACCTCCGCGTGCGCCGGGACCAAGTCCATGACGATCACGTGAGTTTCAGGAAATTGTTTCCTTATTAATCCAACTACCGTCAGACTGTTTTGATTTTTGAGACCCAGGTCGAGCAGAACCACATCTGGCGTCAGTTTCTGGGCCTTCTCCAGGGCATCGCCATTGCCCGAAGACGAAATCACTTTAATGTCCTCTTCCGCGTTCAGCATTTTGGCAATACCTTCACGAAGCAGGCGATTGTCTTCTATCAACAAGACCCGTATTTTTGACATGACACAATTCCTCCTTCCTTAGTGGTTGCTCTAAACTGCACTGAGTCAGTCCTTGTTTGACGATACGCTTGCTACTGACCCAACTCAGCCGGAGCAAGCAAAATTTAGCATTGACGCCTTTGGACTGTCAAGGAAAAAGGCCAGCGTCGCAAAACTAAGGTGGAAGAAAAGGCGGCCCTTAGGAAGCGATCCGCAGAACAAGCGGGCACTCGAATAACCGGGGAAACGTCCGCTCAATTCCCCGACGAATACTGGTTCAGCAGATTCTCGAAACGTGGATTCCCGCGCAGTGATTCGCTCTCGGGCCACAGACGGATCAACTGAACTGACAGGAAAGATGGAATTGCCAGCGATAACTTGAGTTGTTCAATCGCCGAATCATAGTCACCGATGATCATGTAGGTTTCTGCCAACTGGCCGATCAGATCCGGCCCTTCAAAGGCATCCCGGCTCACCGGCAAGAGACTCACAGCCAGTGTGGCTTCCCGTATAGCCCGCTCCTTCTCACCGAGACCTGCCAACGCTTTCCCAAGTAACGAATGATACCAGGGCTCATTTGGATTGTCGCGCAGGGCGGCTTCAAGTGTGACACGTGCAGAATCATATTCTCGATGCATCAATTCGGTGCGTTGCTGAAAACGATATATGTCGGCCTTGGAGCAATAGAACTCGGCAAGGTCGATAGGGGCCGACCCTACGGCGGCGCGAACCCGATCCAGCCGCTCCAGGGCTTGATTATACTGGCGTTCATAAATGTCCAGAATGACCTCGTAGCGTTCTGTTCCCCAGCCAAAAGGATTCACCTGCTCCGCCTCTCTGATAGCCCGGCGTGCCGCCTTAGTGTCTCCTTTCCAGAGCAAAAGCAGAAAACAGCGGTGATAGTAAGTATTGTCCTGGTCGCGCGACAACTGCAGTGATGCTGTCAGGAGACTGTCGGCTTCGGGATATCGGCGCATGCAGATCAGCGTCGCTGCCAGTTCCGCAAGTAAATTTGCGTCCCGCGGGTTCTGAGACAAAGCCCTTCGGCAGTCGGCGACTGATTCCTGCCAGTTCCCCATGCGGCGTTCAACAAGCCCGATGGCCGCATAAAGGTCGCCATTGCCGGGCTGCTGAGCGAGAGCGAGTCGAAACTGCGCCAGTGAGGAATCATAGTCAAGCTTGGCGCGGTAGTAGTAGTAGCCCATGGCAGTAAGGGCCTCAGGAAGAGTCGGGGCAATCCGTACCGCCGCCTTGATTTCGCGCAGCGCGCTCGCCAGACGTTCTTCACTGCGATCAAAGAAGAACCAGTAGATTTCCGTGTGAACTCTGCTAAGCAAAGCGTGGGCGAGGGCAAAATTGGAGTCAAGCGCTATGGCCTTTTCGAACATTTGCTGGGCGTTGAACAACCCCTCCTTTGTCTTCGTTTGAAAGTACTGCCGGCCTCGCAGGCTGAAATCAATGGCGCCGCTGTTGACCGTCGGCACGGAGGTCAGCGTACGTCTCTCGGATGCCAGTAATGCCGGATTGAGTTCCGTGGCAATTCGCCCGGCAATATCGGATTGTATGCTGAGGATCTCGGTCAGGACGGCGTCGTACTGATTTTCCCAGACAACAACCGCGTCAGAAGTGCGGATCAACTCCACCCTGATTCGGACGCGACTCGGACCCGACGCATCGTCCCAGCGAACGGCGCCTTCAACCAGATAATCGGCGCCCAATTCCGACCCTATCAGCTTAGGACTCTTAGTGCTGCCTTTGTACTGAAATGTACTGCTTCGAGAAATGATGCCTAGTCCCGACACATAGAACAGTCGTGCCAGAAGCTCCTCAGTGAGCCCGTCGGCGAAGTAATCTCTCTCCGCCGGACCGAGATTCCTTAGCGGCAGCACAGCGAGCATCTTCGTCTTGGTTACATTCTGGAATCGCTTGCTCACTATTACCGCAGCCACTGTAACCACCACGAGCGCCGCCAGCAGATACAATACGCGCTTTCCTGATCGCAGTGAGCGAAAACTCAGGGGATGACTATGTTTGATGGCCACCGTCGCGCCACCGGTCACCATTCGCAGTTCGACCAGCAGCTCGGAGGCGGATTGATAGCGAAATTCCGGTCTCTTCTCCAGAAGCTTGGCGATAACCGCCTGCAGACTCGGAGACGAGTCCGATCGGTAAAGGGAAAGAGAATCGGGCTCCGAGTTGATTATGGCGTTGAGAGTCGCTGCCGTGTTCGGTCCCCGAAAGGGCAAAACCCCTGTCAGCAGTTCAAAGAGGACAATGCCCAAGGCAAACAGATCCGATCTCTGGTCAACTGTTCCTCCACCGATCTGC
>JAGVEU010000011.1 GCA_020057985.1 Calditrichota bacterium
GGAGATTGTGTCGAGGTTCAGGGCTGGGTCGGACACTATTACGGACTTACGGAAATGATTTTCAGCGGTTCGGTGAATTGCCTTCCCAGCATTGTACGCATTGGCCACACAAGCCCGCCCGCACCTATAGTCATTACGTGTGGGTCTCCGCTTGAGCCTCACGAAAGCATGCTGGTGCGAATCAATAACGCAAGTATCGTCAACGGCTTCTGGCCGCCTCAGGGACAGACAGCTAACTTGACCATCAGCGATGGGACAGGATCCATGGTTCTTCGTATCATTCGATTTACCAATGTTGACGGTTCTCCGCAGCCGAGTAGCCCGTTTCACTTAGTAGGTATTCTTGGTCAATATGACAATATTCCTCCGTATGACGAGGGCTATCAGATTACTCCGCGTTCTTTGGATGATATTATTCCGACACAAGGTCAAGCTGCTATTTCCGGAATAGTAGGTTACCATGTCAACGCGCAGCCAATATCCGGCACACTACTGGACATTTCTCCGGGAGGAGGAGTATCAACGGATGCATCGGGCGCCTATCAGTTCACGGGTTTAACGGTCGGCTCGTCTTATGTGGTCGCTCCCGATCGAAACACGGGACCGAATTGCAATGTGGGAATCAGCTTCTTTGATGCGTCGTTGGCGGCGCAGTATGCGATTGGAATTATCACGCTGGATTCTGCGAAGCAGTGTGCGGCGGACGTGTCCGGGAACGGTCAAGTGTCGTTTCTCGATGCGTCACTAATTGCGCAATACGCGATTGGTTTGATTAATCAGTTTCCCTGTAATGCACGCTGGTGTTATCGTCCGGATCATAGGGATTACAATCCCTTGACAGGAACTCAGACTAATCAAAATTACGATGGAATCTGTATGGGAGATGTTTCGGGAAATTGGTCGGGAGCAGTGTTAGCTGGAGGCTCTGTTCGCTTGTTTTCCATGACGAAAGGACTTTTTGCCGCTAAGAATGTCGTGGCGGAATCGGCTTATGCCATCGAGTTCGACTGCGAATACGATCCCTCCGCTGTGCGTTATGTAGATGCAGTTTTGCGAGAAGGATTACAGAACTGGCATCTGTATACTCGTGAAGAGCCGGGTGTGGTTCATGTCGGAGCCTTTGGAATTACACCGGTTGAAAGCGGAAGTGACCTTGTGAATCTACATTTTGAATCCGTGGAAAACGGTGACGCGGTTCGTTCATTGCGTGTGACTGAATATCGGGTGAATGACTCACCGGCATTGTCGGGTAGCGTCGTATGGGAACAAGCAACTTTGCCCGTCGAATATGCACTCGAGCAGAACTACCCGAACCCGTTCAATCCAGTAACTACCATCGGCTACAGCTTGCCGCGCGATTCCAAAGTATGTTTGACTGTCAGCAACATTCTGGGCGAAACCGTTGACGTGCTGGTTAATGACATCCAACAAGCCGGACGGTATACTGTGCAGTTCGACGCTTCCGCGCTGTCTTCTGGCGTCTACTTCTATCGCATTGAAGCGGGAGATTTCAAGCAGATTCGGAAGATGGTAGTACTGAAATGACTACTGCCTCAATTCAAACCGGAAACTCATAAAGACAACTATTCACATTAGGAGATATCATGATGAAATTCCATCGCGTGACAATCACTGCGTGGGTTTGCGTTCTTGCTCTCGCATCGTTCGCACCCGTTTGGACAATGCCCCCGCACCCAGACTTAATGACAAAAATCCAAAACCGTGAGATTGCTGAGCCGTATTATCTCTCACATACGCGTGCAATCAGGGATTTGGGTGTAGATGCTTCACTGGGAACAAAAACAATAGCCGCGTTAAGACGCCGAAGTCTCGATGAGAATATCAACATCATCGCGATTCTGGTTTATTTCAGCGACAACATCCAGCACGTCCAGCCCGTGTTTTTTGACAATCTACTCTACGGCGACCAGACGGGGACACTCAGAGACTACTATGAGGAAGTAACCTATGGAGGTCTCACACTTGTGACGCTTAACCTGCCAAGCGCACTGGGCTGGCGCAGCGCGCCGCAGACCTACAGTTATTATGTGGATGGTCAGAACGGATTCGGCGCCTATCCGAATAATGCTCAGAGATTAGCTGAGGACGCCGTCACCTTAGTTAATCCGTTCGTGAATTTTGCTCAATACGATAACGACGGAGATGGATATGTGGACGGACTATTTATTATTCACGCGGGACCGGGCGCGGAGCGTACAGGAAACGACAATGATATCTGGTCACATAAGTGGTCCATGTATTTCCCGCAGAATGTAGATGGCGTCATCGCAGACGTCTACTCGATGGAACCGGAATACTGGGATTCCTATGGCGATATGACCTGCGGAGTCTATGCCCACGAGATGGGTCATTCCGTCTTTGGTCTGCCTGATTTGTATGACTACGATTACGACTCAAAGGGGCTTGGCCGCTGGAGTTTAATGGCCGGTGGATCCTGGAATGGCACGAATGGAGCATCGCCTTCGCATCCCGACGCATGGAGCCGGGTGCAAATGGGGGTGGCAGTACCGACCGTAGTTACGAACAATCTCACGAATGTGTCCTTTCCGGCGATTGAGTCTACGCCGGTAGTTTATCGGTTGTGGACTAATGGAACCGGAGGCAGTCAATTCTTTCTTGCGGAAAATCGGCAGCCCGTCGGATACGATGCAGCGTTGCCGAGTAGCGGAATGCTTATCTTTCATGTAGACGAGACTGTGTACGGAAACAATGATCAGTGGTATCCCGGATACACAAATCAAGGGCACTATGAAGTCGCACTGGAACAGGCAGATGGATTGTATGACCTTGAGCATGACACGAATTCAGGCGACACCGGTGATCCTTACCCCGGTTCAACCAATCACCGTATTTTCAATGTAAACTCTACGCCGGATAGTCGGGATTATAATTTTACCGCAACGAATGTTGCTGTGCAAAACATCAGTAATTCATCTGCTACGATGACAGCGGATCTAATGGTTCGCGCCGGTGGAGTGCAACTCAGTGTTTCGATACCCGACACATTCGCGGCGCCAGGATCGCAATTGTGCATTCCCGTGCAAGTGGGGAACGTCACCGGACTCGATGTGCTTGCGTTTCAGTTTACACTGGCATACAATCCGCTGCTCGTGGAAGTGGTTGCACCATTTCACAATCTCGCTGGTGGATTGGCGGCAGGTTGGACAGTAATGGATAGCGTGAACAACGCGCTTGGTTTCATTCGTGTCGGAGGATTTGGAACCAGTCCTCTAAGCGGTCAAGGTCAGCTTCTCTGTTTGCAGTTTCAAGTGCGAGCGAACGCACAGAATGGACAAGTCAGCCCGCTGTCCTTCACGAGCTTTGTCTTTAATGAAGGATCTCCCGTTGCAGACGCTGCGAATGGCAGTCTGACTGTGCAAGGCGACCCAACACAACAGGTCACAGTTACAATTCCCGACACTGTCGCGGCGCCTAGCGCACAGTTGTGCATTCCGGTTCGCGTGGGGAATGTCACCGGACTCGATGTGCTCGCGTTTCAATTTACGCTGACATACAATCCGTTGCTCGTGGAAGTGGTTTCACCATTCCACAATCTCGCCGGCGGAGTGGCGGCAGGTTGGACAGTAATGGACAGTGTGAACAACACACTTGGTTTTATTCGGGTCGGAGGATTTGGAACTAGTCCGCTAACCGGTCAAGGTCAATTACTCTGTTTGCAGTTTCAAGTACGACCGAATGCACAGAATGGACAAGTCAGTCCGCTGTCGTTCACGAGCTTTGTCTTCAATGAAGGATCTCCCGTTGCAGACGCTACAAATGGCAGTCTGACTGTGCAAGGCGGCCCACAACAGCAAGTCACGGTTACAATTCCTGACACAGTCGCGGCTCCGGGCGTTCAGTTGTGCATTCCCGTGCGTGTGGGAGACGTCGCGGGACTCGATATTTACGCATTTCAATTTACGCTGGCCTATGATCCGTTGCTCGTGGACCTGGTTACACCGTTCCACGATCTTATCGGTGGATTGGCAGCAGGTTGGACAGTAATGGACAGTGTGAACAACGCCCTTGGTTTTGTTCGGGTCGGAGGATTTGGAAC
>JAGVEU010000095.1 GCA_020057985.1 Calditrichota bacterium
TGGAGTGCTGAGCGGGGCACGTGAAGACTCAAGACACGTGCCTCCGCGAGAAAGAGATTCTGAACGCCCGCGTGAAGCCGAAGACGCGCGGTGTCCAGAATGACAGACAATGACGGATTACTTTCGGGAATCAGTATAACCGTCAATAAAAAGAAGAGGGGCAGTCATATCAGGCTGCCCCTCAATTCGAAGTGATCCCGTATCCCCATGAAGACGTGGGGGATTCAGGATTACGATGTGTTACTTCATCAGCATCATCTTGCCCTGAGCGCTGAAGCCGTTAGTCTCCATCTTGTAGATGTACAAGCCGGAGGTGAGGCCTGCTGCGTCAAAGCGGACAGTGTGACGACCCGCGTTCACATTGCCATTTACCAGCGAGGCGACTGCCTGACCGAGCAGGTTGTACACCTTGAGGGAAACGACACCCGCATCCTTCATGTCATAGACAATTTCGGTGGTGGGGTTGAACGGGTTCGGGTAGTTCGTATGAAGAGCATACTCCGTGACGGTCACTGCATTGATGCTCGGAGTGGCACTGGCTGTGCTCAGTTCGCTGCGGCCACCATTCATGTCTACGGCCACGAGGGCGTAGTTATAGGTGGTGCCGTTGTTCACGCGCGAATCAACCCAGCTATAGTTGATTGTTGTACTGCTGGTGCCAGCGCCACGAACCACGGCTACGGGCGAACCATCGCGCATGACGATGAAGTGGTCGTTGTTGGTTTCAGTGGCGGTTGACCAATTCAGCGTGACACTGTTGTCACCGGCGATGGCCGAGAAGGAAGCAAGTTCAACGGCCAAGATGTAATCCCACGTGAAGGTGAGGCAGGCCCAGTTCAGGTTGCCGACGTCACCACCAGCAACATCATCTATGTGGAGAATCCAAGTCCCTATTGCATTCTGGCCGTCAAAACCAGTCAGCGCAGCATCCGGAATAAAGGAGCCGGTGAACGGGGGAACGCCAGAAGCGATTGGAGTCGTCGCTTCATCATCAAATGTGGTGCAGGTGAAATTGTCGCCGCCGCCGCCACGATTGATGCTCAGATCCACGAGTGTACCAAGGGGCGACTCGAGGTAGATATGTAGATCACCGTCAAACGTATGAACCAGATCAAGACACACGTCTACGTCAGTGATGTGGTACTCAATCGGGACAACGATCGGGAAGCTGTTGGGCGAAACGTCCAGAATCGGACCTCCAACTGTGTTGCACCAGCGTCCATCCAATTGATCGAGGCAGTGGCACTCAAACGGCAGCGGACAGGGTGTTCCATTGACCTGTACGCAGAACGGGCCTGCGGGGCTGAAGCCTACCGGGAGCCAGTACTGACCGGCGGGCACATTGTCGAAATGCAGCGTGATCAGACCATCGGGGCAGGTTGTGTATTCATAGCTGCTGAAATAGGTTGGTGTGCCGCAGCAGGAACCGCTCATCAGAACGGCCAGCAGCGAGCCACTTGTGGTCGTACCGCAATAGGACACGGCAAGATCCATGCACTCAGTCGTGGTAAACGTGTACCACACTTCCGGGATGTTAAATTGCGGGCAGTCAACCGTTGCACAGGCGGTCGTTCCACAAGTCGCAACCGGATCATTCACGACCAACGGAATGGCATTGGCGCAGTCATTGTTCACTGGCGGATCGCAGGGAGCGCACTCGGTCAGAGTCATTGTGAACGCGCCAAAATCAGCAGAACTATAGCCGTCTACAACGATGCAGTATTCCACTCCGGCATTTAGCTGTGCACAGCCAATAAATGAGCGATAGCCGGGACAATAGTCGTCATTACAGTAGACTTCGGCGCCGGGAGCTACGTTAGAAGCAAGATAAACGCCGACCTTTGTGTCATAACCGGACAGGCAAAGATCAATATCCACCTGCTGATCGGTCGCCGGAGTATAATGATAAGCCATATCCGGAGCAGTGCTGCCACCATTCTCACACATCGGGTTGTGATCATCAGCCTTACCAGTTGTCGTACCAGTCACGGTGACAGGCAGCGGGCCGCTGATGGTCAGGAAGTTGCTGCAGCTTTCACCGGGAGCCGGTGGTGCTGGGCTAGTCACTCCGAAATTGTACGCACCAGTATTGGCGGTGGTTGAATACGTACCCACTTCGATGTAAATGGTCTGAACGGTAGTGAGGGCAACGCTCGTTGTAGGATGATCTCCATCAGGACATCCCATGTCACCGTTCGTATAATTGATGCCCGAACAGCACACGCCGCCTTTCCAGACCCTCAAGTAACTGTCCGCGGTTCCTGTGGTTCCGCACATGTTAAAAGTCCAGGTACCAACGGCAGCATTGTCAATGCGATAGAACCGGTCATTGTAGGGCCGCCCGGTGCAACCGTCATTGCCGTCAAAATTGCCCGTATCCGTCCACGGGTATGGGCCGGTGATGACAAACGCCCCTGAGCAATCTGGGCCGCCATTGTCCAGCGAACCCGACTCGCCAACCCTAACAGGAACAGTAAGTGCTTCGAGACGGGCATACCAAGCGGCTTCCGGTGTCTCGCCTCTTTCCTTCGCCTGCGAAATCATGTTCAGCAGATTGGCGATTTCTGCCTTTGCGGTCACGGTCGGGGCGGATGTGGTGAGTGTCACACTTTCCGTCTTTTGTCCACTGGCGAATGCAATCATACATATGGTTGCCAGCATACAACAAATCACAAGAAACTTCTTCATTTTCACAATTCTCCTTGCCTTGTTTTGTTTCGGTCTAAAACGTAGATTTGGTTAGATTATCCGGTTAACATTCAATGGCTATAGTGTACTAAATATTCTTAGCCTATGCAAGCTATTTCTTACGCTGTGTGAAATAGTTGTCGAATGTTGCTGCCCCAGACCTTTGAGCGTGGTTTCATATTTTCAACGGCTTAAAATACGATCCAAATGGTGCGATTTGTTTATGTTAAGAACTGAAGAGGCTATCGTGGCTCGTATAGTATTTCTGACCCACTCCGTAGCCTGTGCCGACCCGGAAAGCGATGCTATAGCATGTGTGGATGATAAGGAAAAAAGAAGTGATAAAGGAATAAACTGTTGTTAATGTTATGATGTGTGTGTTTTAGCATTGATACGCGCACTCTTGGTAAGCCCAGACTTTGCCTACCGCGGCACGTTTCCTAAACGTGCCCGTCTTGCGTGAATGGTCGCGGGGCATGTTAGGAAACATGCCGCCGCAGATCTTGATCTCAGAGGCGCGACAGTAGGCGCAACCCCCTGTGGTTGCTTGAAAGGTCTGCACATTATGTGCGAGGCAAAGACGGGGGAGTCCGTCAATGTCTGTAAATAAAGCAACCACGGGGGGTTGCAGCTACCATTCTTCCTGGATATGCGCACTCTTGGTAAGCCCAGACTTTGCCTGCCGCGGCACGTTTCCGAACGTGCCCGTCATGTGTGATGGGGGCATGTTAGGAAAATGCCGCCGCAGATCTTGATCTCAGAGGCGCGACAGTAGGCGCAACCCCCTGTGGTTGCTTGAATGGTCTGCACATTATGTGCAAGGCAAGGACGGGGGAGTCCGTCAATGTCTGCAAATAAAGCAACCACGGGGGGTTGCACCTACCATTCTTCCTGCGGTGAACTTTCCGGGGATTGAGCCGTTAAAAGGAGAAACTTTCGGCTTAGTTACTGTAACAGCCTGCGAGGCAACGATGTATCGAAAACGACATGCCGCGTCCGGAGCCTCCCCTGGCGTCGGCTTTGGGCAATGTGCTTGGGCGTGATGGCGAATCCACTTCAAGACGGCGGGCGGGGAGACGCCGATCAACTTGGCAATGGCGTTTATGGAGAGACCATGCAGATAGAGAGCAACGGCCAGAAGCTTGACCGAAAGCAATTTTCCAGGCCGATCCGAACGGGTGAACTGGTAGGAGCAGGCTTTTCAACGACGTTTGGAGACTCCGCGAACCGAACCATTGCTGACCGTTTCTTCGCGGCCACAACGAGGACAAGAATACATCTAAACCTCCGTACTGTTTGGCGATAGGACA
>JAGVEU010000199.1 GCA_020057985.1 Calditrichota bacterium
CGAAACGGACAAAAGAACAGGGGACGGATGATGCTCCGTCCCCTGTTCTGTTTATGTTCCTGGCGCGTTTAGCGTTCGTTTCCAACAGGAACAATCTGCGAACGTCGCGAGTACGCTGGCAGCGCCGACGAATGATCGTTATCGTTACCGTCAGTGGTGCTCACATTCAAATAGGCGGTGATTGCGTAGAAGTACTTGTCCGTCCCGATCACTCCTACATCAAGATAAGTGGTATCCGCAATGCTTCCGATCACATTGGTCACGTCAGGAGTAAATGTGGAAACCGTGCCGCGATGAACGTTATAGCCTGTAACCGAGATGGGGTTATCGTTGATGTCTTGACGAACTGCATTCCAGACCAGTCGAATGTCATTGCCGGATCGCATAGCAACCAATTTTGTCGGAGCCTTGGGATTTGCGGCTGTGAATTTCTGAGTCGTAAATAATACTGCTCTGCCGCTGTCAATGGCAGCAGCTCCCGGAATGCTTGGGCTGACCATGTTGTAGTAGCTGTAAAGCACACCGTCAGTTTGAGTCGGGTTTTCGATTCCCACGGTACAGTAGCTATTGGACGTGGAGACATCAACTGCATTGGTCACTCTGGCATACTGGAAGAGGATTTCGCTGTCACCGGTCGGAGTGGCAGGATAACCCGGCTCTTTCAGAATGCACTGAAAAGTCTCCGATGGGTTGGTTGATCCGTTGTACTTGGTGCAATGACTCCACTCGATGATGAAACGATGGTTTGCCGCATCGTGGTAGGCATAGGCTGCTCCCGGTGCAGGTGGCGCTGGATGATCCACACTCAGTGCATAGCTGCCGGAGCTACTGCTGTAGCCGTCAACAATAATATAGTAGGTTACGCCTGCCGTAACCGTGATTGTAAGTTGAGAACCCAAACCGCAACCGCTGTAATCATCGTTGCAGCCAACCTCCGTCGTGCCCGGACAAGCTCCGCCGGTTTTGATAATCAAGCCCGTATCATAAGAACTCCCACATAGCGAGATGACATTCGATTCTGAAACCGTCGGCGTCCACGAGTAGATAACATCGGCTGCACTATTGCCCACGCATGTGCCGCTGTAGTTATTGGCTTGGCCGGCAGTTGTCCCACTATCGGTGTACGGAATCGAGGGAATCACGGTTGCCGGACACACATCATTTCCCTGATCGAGGTTGTCGCCTCCTCGTTCCGTTTGCTCCTGCCCGGTATTGCCGTTCAAGGAGGAAACCGCCGCGGGCGGGACACGCAGATCATCCCAGAACGGGGCAATCATCGCGTCGGCGCCGATTGCAGACGAGATTGTATAATTGCGAAAGTCAGTATGCACAACTTCTTCCGCCCCCATTGCGAGCCAGCCATTTGAGCAAACCGCAATCTGTGTGTAGTTCTGACCATAGTACGTGAACGTGAAAGGCAGGTTGACAACCGCGGTAGCGTCCGCTTCGTCTGCGTTGTCTGTGATCGCAATTGCGGTCCCCGCGCCACCATAGTCAGGATCAATCTCGAACCAACTGTAAGTCGGGCGCTTAGCGAAACTCACGTCCGTGTCATCAAAGGCCCAGTATCCGTATTCGTCGGGCGGGGTGGGAGCGGTGGACGCAACGGAACCGATGGTGAGATTGAAATTCACGGTATCAACAAAACCGTTTGCAAGCGGAAAGATCACTATGAAGGAAATCCGTTCACCCGGAAACGCGCTGGAACTGGCGGAGATCGTGTATGTGTTTCCTGAGTTGTTACACGTTCCGCCAATAGACGCAGCAGTGAAAGATCCATCGTTGTCCGTGATGCTGATTCCGGAATGGCTGCATTGCAGATTGCCAACGGTTCCGGCTGCGGTCGCTCGAGTTCCTGCATTGGTCAGTGTGAGAGAAAGTTGACCTGTTTCACTGGGGTCAAGGATGCCGTTACCTGCTCCGGTCAATGAGTAGCTTACATACTCGAGATTGCCATTTGAGAGCGTAATGGGGACCGCGCTGATCCACGTGGTAGCCAGATTGTCGGAAGCACTGAGCGTGAATTGCACCACGTATCCATCCGGTGCGAAGGCTGCGACGGTGAAATCGAAATCGTCGGGCGGTGAGACAGTGGCGCCGGCGGCGATTGTTCCATAGGTTTCGCTGTTATCACTAATGGTGACGTAGGGATCGGTTTCACTGAGCGTGGCGACAACGCCGGTGGCAGTAGTCGTGCCCCAGTTCTTCAGAGGTAAAGCAAATTCGATGGTCTCGCTCGGATTGGCCTTGCCGTTGGCATCGCCGATACTCGATCCGGCATTGTCATCGTCAATCACGAACACGGAGGATGCAGGCGAGATCTGTCGAGTACTGGTTGTTATCAATGTGTAGTTGATGGCGGGACGGCAGTTGTGCTTGGAGGTGGTTACAAAGAGAGTCTCCGCAACTGAAGTGTAGAAATTCAGCGTGACCTGACCGCTCGCATTCGTCCAGTCGCCGATAAAAACCTCGGTTCCTTTGACGAGGTTCACATAGGCATCGGCAACGGGAAGCGCATTCTGGTTGGTCACGGTCAGCGTTAGTGTATTGGTGCCGATGGGCGCCGATGCCGGATTGTTGACATAGAGAGTTTCCGGCGTATTCGTGAACACGTCTATAGCCGGATCACCGATCAGGGTGGTGATGCCGCTATAGAAGTTGACATTTGTTGAGTCGAGCGGATAATCATGATAGAGTTCAACTTTGGCGCGTACAAGGCTGCCTCCGGTTGTGTGGATATTCTCGCGCAACAAGCCCTGGGCGCCACCGGCCATCAGGGAGTTGTTGAAACGGGTGTGCGTGGAAACGGTTGACATCCCGACGGCTGCGATGGCTCCCTTACTGGCTACACGGACAAACCGCTCGGTAATATCATCTCCGCTGTAATCATTGGTTCCGCAGGTCAGATTCATAATGAAGGGCATCCGTCGTCCATTGGTCAAACCGGACAGATCGCTACCTTCATAACCACTCATGCCCAACCACCCGCGATAGCACCAGAACGAGACTCCGGAGTTGATGCTGGTCTCAATTTTTGTGCTGTTCACAGATTCGTTGATGTAGTAGATCGTGTCAATGCTGGAGCTGGTGTATCCGGCATCAAGCATTCTGGCGCGAACCGTGCGCAGAATTTGAACCGGAGAGATACCTGATCCACTCCCCACAAATAGACCACCACCCTTGTACCAGTTAGGTTTTGTAGCGCCTGATGGCGAAATCGGATCGCGCTCATAGTTCAGAATTTTGACAAGAATTCCGTTCAACTCGGTTGTGGTATTGAAACAGAGACGGCCGATTGCAATGTCCGGCAAAAGGTCCGTGCCATCGAGTCGGGTATAATCATAGTCACCGGGGCCGCCGCCATAGGTATAGTAGGGAACGGTGAAACTTCCGTTGGCATCACCAACGAGACAGACAAATTCGAGCGGGGGATTTGCATTGTTATAACGTCCCTGGATGTACGTTTTCACGCTATTGGTCGTCATCGAACCGATCTGCGTTGGACCGGCAATCTCCACCGTGTAGCCTTTTCGTTTCCGCCATTGTATCAACGGTTGCACTGTTGTCTGCACGTCGGTGTTATTGGCAAGGATGTAGAGCAGCGTTCCTCTGACAACCATCTCATCGAGATTCAGCTCGTCCCAGTTCGGAACAATCGCCCGCAGAATACTCGCATTTGTTTCGGTGATCGGATGATCGTAAGTCAGCGGACCACCGCTTTCCACGACCTGAACTTGGATCGAGCGCAGGACTCTGACTCTTTGCTGAACAGGATTGTATTTTGCCGTATGAATCTGAACCTCAGCAAGCGAAACACCTCCGAGGATCTGTTTGGGTGTGATGATCGCGGCGGCGTTGGGAAGATACGAGTCCCGCATAGCATACTCTTCAGCACGTGCTTCTGCATTCTCACCTTCCTTGACCGGTGCAAGAGTGAATTGCCCATCCAAATCCTCCCATTCCTCGGACACAATTTGCAGGGTTGGGTCACCAGTATTGCGAAGCGCAATCCATCGGGAAACAACCGGCAAGTTCACCTCCCCTTCATTGCCCACAACCCCCTCATCGGGCAAGCTAAATAGATCGAAGTTCTGTTCGCCATCGGCGTAGGATTCCCTCATGAATCCCGGCACAGTAACACTAATCTCCCACATATCAGGTGACAAACCGCGGATCTCTACCGAAGGCGGCTGCGCGGCAAATGATGAAGATGCAACAGGAAGCCATGCCGCCTGCAAAGCGCTGGAAAGTGCAAACATCAGTGATGCAAAAACAAACAGTCTGATTCTCATTCTATTATTCCTCTTTTGACGTTGTGAAGTCATGCAGCAAAATCATTGCCAGATCTCGTAATGGACATAAAATAGGTCTTGGGGATGTCGAAAACTGCGGGACTGATGACGGCGGGGTTTGCAGGAGTCATACAAGCGAGCTGCTATTCATGCATCCATCTTCTGAGGATAAAAGATAACCAATTCCACATAGCATGGCAAGTTTGTTGAGACAACAAACGAGTGATTTTGATAGGGCAGCAATAATCACATGGACATCGAGGTTTTCGGAGAGGCGTTCGAGAAGTAGGACACCTACATGAAGAGATCTTGAAATGGTCCGTGAGTACGTTTGTTTCTTCACTCAACCCCCCTGCTCCCCAATCAAGTTGGGGCGAAATTGCCATCCCGCAACGATTTTTTTCACACTCGGCTTAGAGAATAGGGGGAGCAATCCTCTCACCCCCCAACTCGATTGGGGGCAGGGGCAATACCATCTTAATGTAAGTCATTGTAAATAGAGGTTTAGGTTTGGAACTGGTCGTGACCGTTGCGTAGCTTGAAGAGGTTGGTTTTTTCGAAGAGGTGCTTTTCGAGCTTACTGAAGATTTGGAAGCGCGATAGGTCGGTCATGGCTTTGAACTGGAGATAGGCGAGCAGCAGATAGATACAGAGCGCGGTGAGGAGCTGCCAGCGC
>JAGVEU010000276.1 GCA_020057985.1 Calditrichota bacterium
CCGTCAACGGAGGGAAACAAGATCGGCATCCCAACTTACTCTCGGGAATGACTATGACGAAGTAGTACTTGAAGAGTGATCCAGTTTAAGCCGCTACGCTGCCGCGAAGGGTGCCCTCACTTTTCGCGTACACTTCATTGGTAACGCAAGGGGTGAGGGCACCCTTGCTGCGATCACATGAATGGTGGTTCACTCTTGAGAGAGAGTATAAGAGGAAGGCTGAAGCGATGGCTCCGTTGTTTGCTTCGGTTGACAGACGCGGTATTTGGAAAAACGGGCCGACCATGAGGCCGACCCGTTGCATAGTGCTGACTGTTTGCAAGCGTCTATTTCATCAGGAGCATCTTGTGCAATACGGCTCTGAAGTCAATTGGAATAGGTTTCAAGCGACCATTACCTTGGCATACTCTTGACCGATGCGCCCGCCCTTGCACGCTGGGGATAGCATGAAATCTGCGGAGTGACCGGCTTGGATTTCAAGCGCTTCGTTCAGTCTCGCTCCGGTAGATGCACGGATTGTATCGAGAATCGCTTTCCGCGCAGCCTCTGCTTCCGGACTCTCTGCGGCTGGCAACTGGATACTCGCTGGAATGCCTGACAACGCGACCTCGACAACTTTTCTCGGGCTAAGTCCATGATTTTGACCGCTGACGATACTCCAAACAAGTTTCAGTGTCTCATCCAATGTGCCCGCCGAGTCAAGCAGCCAACCGATCCCGTCTCTTGCTTTCACACTTTTGCCGGTGAGCAGGAAATCGAGTAGTCGAGGCCATTGCTCTGGTTTTGTTTTTCGGAACGGCCAATGGCAACCTTCCATTCCCGGCACGACAGGGAGAGTCACTTCCGGCATGCCAAGCTGAGCCGTATCCACTGCAATCAGATAATGGCAGTGCATGAGGAGTTCCAGAAATCCACCCAGACACCGCTTGCCATAAACGAAGCCGACGGAAACTTCGAACTCGCTATGGAGCCTTCGTGCCGTTTGCGACCATCGAGCTGAGAGCTTGCATCCTTCATCTCTGCTGCCAAGAGCCGGGAAGAAGTCGCTGATGTCGGCTCCGATCATCTGCGTGGACAAGTGGAAGTCGCCGGTAAGAATGACTCGTTTGATCCTCGCGGACTTCAACCATTCAACGGCACGGTTGAGTTCCTTGTCCACGTCGTTATTGTAACTTTCCCTGCTGATTGTGATAATGCCCACGGTTCCGTCATGCTCGGCGTTGACATAAAGCTGTTGCCAGTCCGTGCTGTCCATTTTACTGAAGACAGCCGGAAACCAATTGCTGGTGGAAGACGGATGCAGTTTGTGATAAGCCTCAACCCGCTTGATTACATCGTCGGCGCCGCGGGCGCGGATCTCAGCCAAGACTCCACGGCGGAATTGCGCGCAAAGTTCGCCGATTGCATTGATATGAGCAAGATGCCCCCTCTCCTCATGAAGCATCAGACTGGTCATTTGGAAGAGTGGCCCAAGAATCCAGCTCTGGAACTCATCTTCGGTCTTCGCTGCCATGCTCCAGTTTACAATGGGACGGAAGTGATTTTGCGGGTACCAATCCTGTCCACTCTGACGGTGCTCTTCGAGTTCGGCTGTGGGTTGAAAAAGTTCTCCGTACTTACCGGCCAGATGATGAAGGCAAGACCAGGTGAGGAAATTCGCCCCCTTCGCACCGATGGCGTCATGCACACGAAACGGGTTTGCACCGATTAGTCGTCGAACATATTTATCCACCTTCCAGAACGGCATATTCGTCGCCTGATGGAACCTTAGAGCCGCCAGAGTCAGACCACAAAACAGAACATCAAGAATGAACGACCAGCGATCCGCAACAGGTACCGGAACAAGACCAAGCGCCCAGAGCATCTGCGTCACGGCGGACGGGCTCGGCTCGACTATTTCCCAAATCTTGTTTATTTCATGAGGGAACGATGGATGAGCAACGCCTACTCCGAGTTCGGAACTGGGGAAGCCTGAAGTGACAGAACGAATCTCGATTTCAGGAAATGTTTTGCGGAAGAGTTCGTAATGAGCTTTCTTCACATTCAGGATTTCCGGAATGGCTTCCAGCAGGAATCGCGGACGCAAACCCTTAAGCATAGGTGGAAGATCTTTGCCATCGTAAGAGAGCCGCACAATGCTGCTCATGATACGATCTGCTCCAGTCGCCCCAAAGGTCTGTCGCAGACCCTGATACTGCCGACCGATGCCATCAGCCGCGCCGGGGAAATCCAAGCCCACGATGGGAACACCAAACGGTTCCAGGCGCGCCCCTAACTGCATGGCCTTGCCCGCACCGACGATCCCATTGATTCCCGAGATGACAAGGGAACCGCGATCCTCTCCACTGCCGAAAACTCGATTCACTGAATCGCCAGCATTCAAAGGCATCTGTCCGTTGCGGAAGATGTCGAGAACATTTCCGAGCCCGAGGGTTTGGAGAGTTGATTGTCTCAAGGATGTGGTCATGCTTGTTTACCTCCCTCCGTTACTTTAAGAATTGCAGCAATGCCCACATCACCGGCGGCGCATCCAAAAACCAGCACGTAGCCTCCCCCCAGCGTCACACATTCTTCCAGCGCTTCAATAATGATCCGCATCAGC
>JAGVEU010000353.1 GCA_020057985.1 Calditrichota bacterium
CGACGCTCTTCCGATCTCGGACTTCTGCTGAGGATCATTGGCGAGGAACCGGTGGGTATCGACAGCATCATCGAGCGCAGCGGGATGGCCGTGAGCCGGGCCTCGGCGCTGCTCGTCACGCTCGAGGTCGAGGGCCGCATCCGGCAGCTCGACGGCAAGCGCTTCGTACAGGTGAGGCTCGGATGAAAGCCAAGGTCGCGGCGAAGAAGCCGCTCGTGAAGAAGCCGGTGGCGCGGAAGTCGCTGGCGCGGAAGTCGCTGGTGGTGGTGGAATCGCCCACCAAGGTCAAGACGATCCAGAAGTACCTGGACTCCGGGTACATCGTCAAAGCCTCGATGGGACACGTCCGCGACCTGCCCAAGAGCAAGCTGGGCGTGGACGAGAAGAAGGGCTTCAAGCCGGACTACAAGGTCCTGCCGGCGAAGAAGAAGGTCCTGGACGAGCTGAAGAAGGCCGCGGAGAAGGTGGATGCGCTCTACATCGCGACCGACCCGGACCGCGAGGGCGAGGCCATCGGCTGGCACCTCGCCGCCGAGCTCGGGATCAGCAAGAGCAAGACCTACCGGATCATGTTCAACGAGATCACGGAGCGGGCGGTCAAGGCCGCCTTCCAGCACCCCGGCAAGATCGACACGAACAAGGTGGATGCGCAGCAGGCGCGTCGCGTGTTGGACCGTCTCGTCGGCTACATGGTTTCACCCCTCTTACAGAAAATCATTGTGCGCGGAGTCTCTGCCGGTCGCGTGCAGTCCGTGGCGCTGAGGCTGATTTGTGAGCGCGAGGATGAAATCCGAGCCTTCAAGACGGAAGAGTACTGGACGATTGAAGCCGACTTGCTCACGAAATCGGACGAGAAGTTTCTGGCTCGACTTGTTAAAATCAAGGATGAGAAAGCGGAACTGTCTGACGAGAAATCGGCGAAGAAGGCAGTTGCAGCTATCACGAAAGAGACGTTCAAACTTACAGATCTCAAGACCAAGCCAAGCAAGTCCTCTCCGAATGCTCCGTACACAACCTCAACTCTGCAACAGGATGCCGCGCGTCGCCTCGGATTTCTCAACCAGCGCACGATGGGCACTGCGCAAGGTCTCTATGAGGGTATTGAAGTAGGCAGCGAAGGTCCGGTCGGGCTTATCACTTATATGCGAACTGACTCGGTGCGTCTCGCGCCGGAAGCGGTCGCTGCTGCGCGAGGGTACATCGCTGAGCGGTTTGGCGAGGACTATCTGCCCGACCATGCGCGTGAGTATAAGACGAAATCCAAAGCTGCTCAGGAAGCGCATGAGGCAATTCGACCCACGGACGTCACTCGCGATCCCAAGTCCATCAAGAAATACCTGAAAGAAGATCAGTACAAGCTGTACGAACTCATCTACAACAGATTCCTTGCGTCTCAGATGGCCGATGCCCGCTTTGAGGTAACCACCGCGCAACTGATGGCCGGCGAGTACGAATTCCGTGCCAATGGCAGACGGATGCTCTTCCCCGGTTATCTTGTGGTGATGACAGAAATGGCCGAAGAAAAGCGCAAGAGCAAGCCGGGCGAAGAGGAAGAGGATCTCACCCACGAATTGCCCAAACTCGAAGTCGGAAAATCCTACAAGACTGAGAAGATTACTCCCACGCAGCATTTCACGCAGCCGCCGCCGCGCTTCAATGACGGCTCATTGGTTAAAGTGCTCGATGAACTGGGCATTGGTCGTCCATCAACTTATGCAAGTATCATCACTGTGCTCGTTAATCGAAAGTACGTGGAACGAAAGGAAAAACGTTTTCATCCCACGAACCTCGGCGAGACGGTGAGTAAGGTCCTTGTGGAGCAGTTTCCCGATATCTTCAATGTCAGTTTCACAGCACGCATGGAAGAGGAGCTGGATTCTATCGAGAATGACGGCGAGGACTGGCGCAAGGTGGTCAAGGATTTCTATGGTCCCTTCTCAAAGGACCTTGAAAAAGTCAACTTGATTCGCGGCAGTCTCAAGAAGGCCAACGAGGAAATCAGCGACAAGAAATGTCCGGAATGCGGAAAACATCTGATCGTCAAATGGGGGCGCTCCGGTCAGTTCTTCGGATGCTCAGGCTATCCCGACTGCAAATACACTGCGCCGCTTGAAGCGGAGAAGACTCCTGAATTCCCGGAAACAGCTTGTCCCAAGTGCGGCAAGCCCATGCTGCCGAAACGGAGCCGCTTTGGCTGGTTTCTTGGCTGCAGCGGCTACCCGGAATGCAAAACAATTGTCAATCTGGTTAAGGGTGACAGCGTGGATTGTCCGAGCGAAGGGTGCGACGGAAAAGTTAGCGAGAAAAAATCGCGCAAAGGCAGATCCTTCTGGGGTTGTTCCAACTATCCGAAATGTGATTTTGTAAGCTGGTACAAACCGGTGCTCACACCCTGTCCCGCTTGCGGTCATTTCTATATGGAAGACAAGCATCTGAAGACGGGACACATTCATCAGTGTCCGAAGTGCAAGCACAAGATCGAGATTGAGTCTGCTGAAAAATGAGTGACAAAGAGCTGCGAAAGACGCTTCCTGATTTTTTGCTGGATCTGGGAGCACGCCGTGGCCGGTCTGAACATACAATTGAGGCCTATGGCCGGGATGTGACGCAGTTCCTCAATTGGTATGAGACGGCTTATGAAGCTCAGATCGCCGCATCGGAATTCTCGTTTGCGGTGGTGCGAACCTACATGCAGGAACTCACTGCCGAGAAACTGGCTCGTTCCTCTATCGAACGCAAACACGCATCGCTTGCGAGCTTTGCATCCTTTTGCGTGAGACAAGGCGTGGTCTCTGAGAATCCTGTTCGTGCCCTGAAACTGGCTCGCTCGAAACGTCGCCTCCCATCCATATACTCCGAGCGCGAGATCGAGGAAACACTCGCCTCGCCAGCTCCTTCCGGCTTTCCGGCGATTCGCAATCAGGCATTGCTCGAACTACTGTACGGAAGCGGATTGCGCATTTCCGAGTTAGTCAACCTGCGACTTGGACGGATTGACTTGTCGCGCATGATGCTCCGCGTGCTGGGCAAAGGATCGAAGGAGCGCCTTGTGCCCTTCAGCAAAACCGCCGCAAGCCGACTAAAGGATTACCTTAAGGCGCGTCAGGAGTTGCTTCAGAAATTAGGTCAGAAAGATGAGGGGATCGTCTGGCGAGCAGACAAAGGCAAGCCATTAACGCGGTATCGAGCCTATCGAATCGTGCATCAGGAACTCGCCCATTTGCTCGGAAGCAAGTCCTCGCCGCACGTTCTGCGACACTGCTTTGCTACGCATCTTCTGGATCGCGGCGCGGATTTGCGTGCCGTGCAGGAATTGCTTGGACACAGTTCGCTCTCGACCACCGAAAAATATACTCACGTAACGACGGAGCGATTGAAAGAAGCATACCGTCTTGCGCATCCCCATGCTAAGTAATCAGGATCTCCTTCGGAGCGCGATGCTTCGAAGTGGAGCCAAGCGCCAATAATAACCCCCGGCCTGTCCCACGGGCACAATACCGTTGAAAGGAGACACGATGAGAACCAACATTTCGGCTATTCATTTCAAAGCCCACGACTCCCTTAAGGAATTTGCAGAAAGCGAGGTGCTCCGACTGAAAAAGTTTTCCGATGAGATCATCAACTGCGAAATTGAATACTCCTTTAATAAGAACGACAAGACCGCACACATCCACGTCAACGTCAACGGGACGGTTCTGAACGCGACGGAGACCACGGACGATTTCACCAAGTCCACCACTCAATGCGTGGACAAGCTCGAGCAACAACTGAAAAAACTCAAAGGGAAGATTCAGGCGCGGCGCTGAACAAGGTAATTTCCAGTGCCGGTAGCCGCTCGAATATGAGGCCAGCGAATGGATAAACTTCAGGTCGGCGTATTCTTTCAGGATACGCAGGAGCGCTTATCCCTGAAGCTCGTGAACGGTCCCAAGGGCATGGTTCACGAAATTACGCAGAAGGATTTGCATCGCCCGGGGCTTGCGCTGGCGGGTTTTCTTGACCTGTTTACGTTCGACCGCGTGCAGGTGCTGGGCAATACGGAGATTCACTATCTGCATTCGCTTTCAGCAGATGACGCGAGAAAATCTTTGGAGCGGATTTTCAAGTTCGCAATGCCGTGCCTGATTGTGACCAACTCCAATGAGTTACCGCAGAACATGGCCAGCATCGCAGATGAGTCTGGAATCTCGATCTTCAGTACCCCGTTGACGACCACCGAACTGACTCACCTGCTCTCGGACTATTTGGATCACAAGTTTGCCCCGACGACGGTGGTTCACGGATCGCTGGTGGACGTCTATGGCACAGGTCTGCTTTTCACCGGACGCAGTGGAATCGGCAAATCGGAAGTGGCGCTGGATCTCGTGGAGCGCGGTCACCGGTTGGTGTCGGATGATGTGGTGACATTAACGCGCACGGCGGATAATGTCATCATGGGACATGGCTCCGAGCTGCTGAAGCACTACATGGAGATTCGCGGAGTCGGGATCATTGACGTTGGCCGCATGTTCGGCGTGCGTGCCGTTCGTTTGCAGAAGCGGGTCGAGACGGAAGTGGAACTGGTGGATTGGAGTGGCAATTTTGACTACGAACGATTGGGACTCGATGAGCAATACAAGGAGTACCTCGGAGTCAAAATCCCATACGTTCAACTGCCGATCTTTCCCGGAAAAAACGTCACGGTTATTTCCGAGACCATTGCCCTTAATCTGCACCTGAAAGTGTATGGTTTTCATCCGGCGCGGGAATTCAGCAATGCACTCACGAACATGATGAAAAATCGCAGCCGGATGGAGAGTTATCTGGAAAAGGACTTCGAGTAGGAGGACTTTCTCATCATGGTTCGCGCCTTGATTCTCACCCATGCTCAATTAGGAGCGGAGCTACTGCGTTCGGTGGAGAAGGTCATCGGCCCTCAATCGGATGTGGCGGTCCTTTCGAACGACGGCCAGTCGTTGGAGCAGATCGTCAGCGGAGTGGAATCCCGCTTGAATGATTCGCCGTCCGTAATCTTTGTGGATTTCTGCGGCGGCTCTCCGTATGTGGCCTGCAAGACTCTGCATAGCGCTCATCCTTCCTGTGCCATCATTTCCGGCGTGAATTTTCCAATGTTGATATCTTTTTTCTCCAAGCGGGAAAAACTGCAATTTAGCGACCTGATCGAGGTCGTAAAAGCCGACGGTTTGCGCGGCATCCAAATTATCTCTGAATGAACCTGAATCTTCTGCGGAAGAATACCCGTATTTCCTTTCCCCTTGTGCGTGTGGATGATCGTCTTCTGCACGGACAAGTCATCGTGGGCTGGGGGCAATCCATTGGAATCTGTCCGATGCTGCTCGTTTCCGATCGGGTGACCAAAGACACACCACTTGCCCAGACACTCAGACAGATCGTACCTGAAGAACAGCAGGGCGACGTGATTACCCTCGAAGAGGCAGCGGAGCGCTGGAAACGCGGTGACTTCAAAAAGACTCGGGCGATGCTGGTCTTGGAAACGCCGGTAGATGCGCTACGTTTGATCAAACTCGGTTTTCCCATGAAATCTCTGACTCTCGGCGGACTGCACTATCGCGAAGACCGCGAGGAGTTTCTTCCTTATATCTTTCTCTCCGAGTGGGATTTTGTAACCCTTGAAGAGATCATGAAAGAAGGGGTGCGGGTTTTCTGTCAGGACCTGCCTGCAACAAAGCCGGTTCCCTTCAAAGGATTGGCATGAACAATAATCATAATGAACTCAAGGTTGGCATTGCGATTCTGCTTTCGCTCATCATTTTAGTGGGCGGTGTGATGTGGGGCAAAGGGTTCAGCATTGAGGTCCGGCGGTATACTATTCGAGTGGATTTTCAAAACATTGGCGGTCTCAGTGAAGGCGCGGATGTTTTGGCCAACGGCGTCAAATCAGGTCGTATCACCAGTGTCAATCTCCACGAAGGCGCTGTGACTGTAGAGGCCTCCATTGACAAACGGGTGAAAATCTTCTCCGACTACAAGGTAACGATCGAGTCCCCGACATTGATGGCGGGCAAAGTGCTGGCGATCTATCCGGGTGGAAAGCCGCCAATGGTGGAGCCGGGGCAGGCTTTGCATGGTGAGGAGCCGCTCGGAGTCGGCGAGGGAATTGCAATGGTGCAGAATCTTGCCAAGGACATTCAGACCGCGCTTGGAAAGCTTAATCTACTGCTTGTGAGTCTGAACCAGATTGCAGGTGACTCGGCAAATCAGAAAAACATCTCCAGCCTGCTGAAAAACGCCAGCGATATGACCAAGACTTCCAATGAGTGGCTGCATGAAAACCGTACCGTGATGACTTCCGTTCTTGAGAAGCTGGAATCCACGATCACGGTTACGCAAGCGATGGTCAAGACTACGGAAGCGCAAGCGGGAACAACCCTGGAGCATATCAACTCGGCGGCTGTTGAGATTGATTCACTCTCGTCCTCACTGCACGGCATGGTGCTGAAACTTGAAGGCGGCCAGGGCACAATGGGCCGGTTGCTCACGGAGGATAGTCTCTACGTCAAGCTCAGCAATACTTTGGCGCAGGTAGACTCGCTGGCTCATTCGATTCGCACGAAGGGGTTGCGGAACAAGATTGTTCTTTTCTGAGCCATGACGATTTCCGAAACTCAAGCTCTACTCAAAGTTGCACGGAGTGATGCTCCAGCCGATCTTGTGCTCAAGAACGCACGAATTGTCAACACGTTTTCCTATGAGATTGAAGAAGGAGACGTGGCGATCTTCGCGGGGCGGATTGCCGGAATCGGAGAGTATGAGGGACGAGATGTTGTGGATCTCGGTGGAGCCTACCTGGCACCAAGCCTGATTGATGGGCATATTCACATTGAATCGAGTCTGCTTTCGCCTTCCGAGTTTGCACGGGCGGTGATCCGTTGGGGAACGGGCGCAGTGGTTTGTGATCCGCACGAGATTGCCAATGTCTGCGGAACGGCGGGAATTCAGTACATGCTCGATGCGACGGAAAAAGTTCCGCTCGATGTGTATGTGATGCTACCCTCCTGTGTTCCGGCGACGAACATGGAAACGGCGGGAGCAATTCTTGGGCACGAGGATCTCAGACCGTTTCTATCTCATCCGCGAGTGCTGGGATTGGCTGAAGTGATGAACTTCCCCGGAGTGGTGTTCGGCGATGAATCGGTGCTGAAGAAAATCGAAATGGCTGGTAATCGGCCGGTGGACGGTCATGCTCCGGGAGTACGCGGCAAGTGGCTGAATGCCTATGCCGCTGCAGGAATTCGCACCGATCACGAATGCACGACTCGCGAAGAAGCGGAAGAAAAGCTGCGTCGCGGAATGACTATTCTGATTCGCGAAGGTTCGACGGCGAAGAATCTTAAGGAATTACTCGAATTGGTCAATCCGGCCAATGCGCACCGCTTTGCCTTTGTGTCTGATGACCGTCATGCCGATGACATTTTGCGCGAAGGCCACTTGAATGCCACGCTGCATAAAGCGGTGAAACACGGACTTGATCCGGTGATGGCAGTGGCAATGGCCAGTACGCACACAGCCGAGATTTTCGGTTTGCGCGAGATTGGAGCCATTGCACCCGGCCACCGAGCCAATTTGGTGACTTTCGAGGATCTGAAGTCCTTCCATCCAATTAAAGTCTGGCGGGATGGAAAGAAGATTGTCGAGAACGGAGAAGTTACTATTGAGGTTCCGCGAGCATCTGCTGCTTCAGTGATGCACACCATGAAGCTGAAACCGCTGACAGAAAAGGATTTTGCGATTCGGGCGGGTTCTGGCTCCTGCAACGTGATCGAAATTATTCCCGATCAGATTGTGACGGGGAGAATCACGGCGCATTTGCCGGTTCAGAATGGCGAATGGCAGGCAGACGAAAAGCAGGATATAGCCAAGCTGGTGGTGATTGAACGCTATGGAAAGAACGGCAACATCGGCAAGGCATTCGCGCGAGGGTTCGATCTAAGACGCGGTGCGCTGGCTTCCACCGTGGCGCATGACTCGCACAATTTGATCTGTGCGGGAATGTCTGATCGCGACATGATGATTGCGGCCAATGCTCTGATCGAGTGCGGCGGTGGCTTGGTCGTTGTGGCTGACGGACAGATCAGGGCGAAACTTGCATTGCCGATTGCGGGACTCATGTCCGATCAACCGGCACAAGTTGTCGTTGAAGCGGTCAGTAAACTACATGCTGCGGCGCGGGATTTGGGCTGCACGCTATCGGCTCCGTTTATGGCCCTGTCGTTTCTGGCTCTGCCCGTGATTCCGCATCTGAAATTAACGGATCGCGGCTTGTTTGATGTGGACAGTTTCAAACCGATTGAGTTGGCAGTGACATGAAGAAAAAGCTGAAAGGCTGAAAATCTGAAACGCTGAAATCAAGAACCAAGCGCTATTACATTGTCATCCTGTGTTCACGTCTTTGCTAGCTCGTGAATGCAGGATCTCTGTTTTCTGGGGGAAAAAGCTGAAAGGCTGAAAGGCTGAAACACTGAAATGCTGAATGGCCGCCCCTACGCGCCTCCAGAGCACAGACTTTCGGCAAGAGGACGAGGACAATATACACTCCCCAAAATGCGAATGCAAGAGAAATTTGAACTAATTTTCAAATTCAGAATTCTCCTGCATTTGCTTTTTTGGAGGCGGAGGTCAGCAATCGAGAGGACTCTTGAGATTCTTGAAGTTGGCAGATTGCGTGAAAAGGTGCTTGGTGCAAGGGTGCGAAGTTGGATATTGAAGTTAGCGGAGAGGGAGAGGCGAGGAAGAGGAAAGGATGAGGGATGAAGAGGACAGGAAAATCCGCAATCCAAAAGGAAAACCAATTCCTGCTATTAGTGGCTGCCTCTGGCCGTCTTTGGAAGGAGGAAGAAAAAGCGATGAACGAGGAACGATGAACGATGAAGGGAGGAAATTCGATAGGTGCCGCACGACTGTGCGCTCCCTTTTTGTCGCAGAAGCCGTGAATCAGAATAATAAGCTCAAAGCACGGTGGGGACTGTCTTGTGGGAAACGGGATGGCGCATGGATGCATCATTCACTTCATTTGATATACATCGCTCATTTGATTATCTTGGACACTAAGTTCACAGGAGTATCCCATGCCTCAATGCCAATGGAAAGACAAGCTCGGTAGCTCGAACGTTTGCCAGATTGAAGCGCCATTCAGCGAAGCGGTAGCACCCGACGGCCAGTGCATCTTCCACGCGCCCATGGAAGCAAAAGACAAAGCACAGTTCTACATCAAGCTGAAGAAGTTGGTGGACAGCCGCCACAATCCCGATGGCTCGCCGAATTCGGAGAGTGCTTACTGCTTCTCCGGTTTTGTTTTTCCGGGCAATGCTGATGCCGGGGATCTAACGCGGGACCGAACTGACAAGGGAAGTGCCAAATTCCGTTACAAATTGAGACTGATCTATTCGAAGATTGCGGGGAGGGCAAACTTCAGTTCCGGGGCGGTGGACGGTGGGGTGAACTTCATTGGGGCGACAGTGGACGGGGAGGTAAACTTCGACTCTGCTACATTGAACGGAGGGGCTGACTGCCGCTTTGCAATAGTGAACGGCGGGGTGAGCCTGAGCTTTGCGGCTGTTAACGGAGGAGCGAAGTTCTTGTGCGCGAAGGTGGACAAGGGGGCAAACTTCACCGGTGCGACGGTAAACGGGGAGGTGAACTTCAGCGGTGCGACGGTGAACGGGGAGACGAGCTTCAGGTATGCGAAGGTGAACGGGGAGCTGAACTTCTGTGATGCGCTGCTGAACGGGGGGGCATTTTTCGAGCAAATCAAGACAACCGGTGTGAACAGTTTTAGGAGTATAAG
Organism: Calditrichota bacterium; assembly: GCA_020057985.1. Lineage (GTDB taxonomy): Bacteria > Electryoneota > RPQS01 > RPQS01 > RPQS01 > JAGVEU01. Next base: position 9,806 of record JAGVEU010000353.1, read on the forward strand.
ACTTCACGGGCGGCTTGCGTGGGAGTGGGATGACCGCGAAGGAAATCTCTTCACGGCTGGCGAAGGTCAGCCCGCTACAATGCTTCCGCGCGGACTCTTGAAGTTCAATGCGGTGGAGTTTCTCGACGGGGGTTTGTTGGATCTTCGCAGGAATGCACTTGACGAGGATTGCACGCTCAAGATCGAGAATTGCGACATGAGCAAGGTGCTCTTGGAGGGCACGGACTGCACGCAGATCCAGTTCTATGATGACAAGTGGGACAAAGACGAAGTTGACGACGGATTCTGTAATTGGAAGTGGCTACGGTGGCTGCCGCGCTATCGCGGAATCCGTGCCAGCCGCC